>JBOGYT010000198.1:0-7397 GCA_050696955.1 Solirubrobacteraceae bacterium
GGTCGAACGAGCGCGGCGCTCAGGCGGGCGCCTTCCCCGGCCACGGGCACATCCGGCGCAGCGGGCAGGACCAGCAGTCCGGGCGCTGGGCGTGGCAGGTCCGCCGGCCGTGGCGCAGCAGGTTGACGTGGAGCTCGAGCTCGGCGCCCTCGGGCGTGAGGTCGACCATCGCGTCGTGCAGCTCCTCGAACGGGGCGCCCGGCCGCAACAGGCCAAGGCGCGTGGCGACGCGCGAGACGTGCGTGTCGACCGGCACGTCGCGCAGCCCGAACGAGAACAGCAGCACGCAGGCGGCGGTCTTGCGCCCGACGCCGGGCAGCGCGCACAGGTACGCGCGCGACTCCTCGATCGGCGCCTCGCGCATCCACGACAGGTCGAGGGGATCGCCGATCGCCCGCAGGATCGCCTGGATGCGGGCCGACTTCACCTTCGAGATGCCGCCCGGCCGGATCGCCTCCTCGATCTCCTCGACCGGGGCGTCGCGTACCGCGTCCCACGAGGGGAAGCGCTCGCGCAGCCGCGCGAACGCGACGTCGCGGTTGCGGTCGTTCGTCGACTGCGACAGGACCGTGAGCACGAGCTCCGCGAGCGCGTCGCCGTGCGGCGGCTGCACGGGCACGCCGTAGACCTCCGCGAGCCGGGTGCGCAGGCGCTCGACGCGCGCACGGGCGGGCGGCTTCCAGGCCGCCTTCGCCGCGCGCCCGGCCGCGGCCTTCGTCGCGCCCGCGCTCACTCCAGCGCGCCCCAGCGCTCGCACGCGCGGGCGCCCGCCTCGGCGGCGTCGGGCAGCGCCGCGGCGAGCGCGGGCGGGTAGTAGTCGGTCGTCCCCAGGCGCGCGAGCAGCGTTCCCAGGAACACGTCGCCGGCGCCGGTCGTGCTGACGACGTCGGCCGGACGGCCGGCCACTTCGTGGCGCAGGCCACCGCCGCGCAGGAGCGCGCCGCGGGCGCCGGACGTGACGATGACGTGCTGCGCGCCCGCCGCGAGCAGCGACGCGGCGGCGGCCGCCGGATCGCTCTCGCCGGTCAGCATCCGGCCCTCCTCGGCGTTGCACTTGACGAGGAACGCGCCCGGCACGCACTCGCCCGCGACCGCGGCGGCACGACCGGGGCTGCCGTCCCAGCGGCCGAGGCGCACGTTCGGATCGAAGACGATCGGCCGGCCCAGCTCGAGCGCGCGCTCGCGCGCGCCCATCGTGAGCTCCCGCTCCTGTGCGCCGGCGAGCGTGTTCGACGTGATCAACAGCGCGTCGCAGGCATCGACGGCCTCGATCAGGCGGTCGTTCAGCGCGCTGACGGCCGCCGCGATCCCGTCGCCGTAGAGCTCGTAGGAGGGCTCGCCCGCCGGGTCGACCGTCACGAACGCCAGCGACGTGCTCAGGCCGTCGGCGAGGCCGAACCAGCGCAGGTCGACATGCTCGGCGGCGAGGCGATCGTGCAGCCACGCGCCCCACGGATCGTCGCCCGCGCCGCCGGCCAGCGACACGGCCGCGCCCTGGCGCGCCGCGGTCACCGCGACATTCGCGGTCACCCCGCCGCTGTACGGCGCGAAGGCGTCGGCCTCGGCGAGCGAGGTGACCGGACGGCGGCAGATGAGGTCCACGATGGCCTCACCGAAGCAGAGGGTCCGCATGGCGGTCAGGCTATCTTGGCCGCGCGATGCCGCCCGTGGCCGAGGAGACGCTCGAGCTCGACGGCCAGCCGGTGCACCTGCGCCGCGCGGGCGCCGACGACGTGCCGATCCTCTACCTGCACGGCATCCCGACGAGCTCGTTCGACTGGCTCGGTCCGCTCGAGCTCGGCGGTGGCATCGCCGTCGACCTGCCGGGGTTCGGGCTCAGCGGCAAGCGCGGCGACCTGGACTACTCGCTGCACGGCCACGCGACGTTCGTCGACCGGCTGCTCGACGCGCTCGACATCGAGCGCGTGCGGCTGTGCGCGCATGACTGGGGCGCCGCCGTAGGCCTCGCCTGGGCGATGCGCGATCCCAGCCGCGTGGAGCGCCTGGTGATCGTCAACGGTGTCCCGCTGCTGCCGGGCTTTCGCTGGCGCGGGCTCGCGCGCATCGCGCGCTACCCGGCCCTCGGGGAGATCGTCGTCGGGCTAGGGACACGGCGCGTCCTGCGCGCGCTGTCGCGCGTGGCATCGGCCACCGACGGGCCGCTGCCCGACGAGTTCGTCCGTGACGCGGCAGAGCGCTTCGACCAGGGAACGCAGCGCGCCGTGCTGCGAATCCTGCGATCGACGACCCCGGACGCACTGGCCGTCGCGGGCCGCGACCTGCGGACGGTGACTGCGCCCGCGCTCGTGTTGTGGAGCGACGACGCCTTCGTCCCGGCGCGCTTCGGCGCCGGCTACGCGGCGGTGCTCGGCGACGCGACCCTCGAAACCGTCGCGGACGCCGGACACTGGCCGTGGATCGACCAGCCGCAGCTCGGCGAGCGGCTCGTCGAGTTCCTGCGCGGCTCGTAGTGGCCGCGGCGCGGGCCCGACGGCGTTCGCGTTACCGCGAGGGTGCGGACCCGCCGCGGAGCCGCACCCCCGACGGCGCCGCGGACGGCTCTGCGCCCGCGCGGATCGAGATGGTTACCTCGGCCCGGGACACCTGCGGGCGATGAAGGAGGCGGCTGGACGCCCACGCGATCATGACGACCTCGAACACTCCCGGTCGCGCAAGCGAGATGGTGTGCGGGGCGCAGGCCGGTCAGCTGTCGAATCGCCGTGGCCCGCTGACTGGATGGCCGTTCGACGCCACGACGGCTTCCTGCTCATCGAGGTACTGCTCATGAAGGGCGGGTTGCCGGGTCATCTCGTCGACGATTCGCCGAGTTCCTTCACTATTGGGTAGTTCGGGTGGATCGCTGCCGTTGAGGGAGGTATGGTGCGCGCGCGATCCATGGTGCGTCTGGGTCGCCATCACCGACGTTCGTCGGTGATGGACTGCCGGGGCGGCTGAGCACGATTGTGTGCTTGGCGCCATGGCATGGGAGCTGGCGTGTTCGGGATTTCGCAACGGAGCTTGGGTCAGTCGCCCACAGGGGTGCGGCGATGGCGTCGCTGCTTGCGGCTCTGGGGCTGCGCAACGGTGGCCGTAGTCGCGTGTACGTGTCTTGGTGTGTCGTCGGCTGCGGTCGCGCAGTCGGTGGTGTCGGGGGCGACGGTGTCCGATGCGCCGTTGAAGATCGATCCGGTCGCGGGCGGCGCGACCTCGTCGACGCTTCAGTTTGATACGGCGTCGGGCCCGTCGGTGGGGTTCATCCAGCGTATGCCGGTGACCAAGCGTGTCGTGCGCGTCGCGGTGGGGCGGTTTGCCGCGTCGTCGTCGTGTACGACGCCGGCGAGGGTGCAGCTGTTCGTGCGCGAGCACCCGACGGGCGATGATGCGGTGTCGTCGCAGGTCGCGTATTCACCGGCGTACGCGTCGATCGATCAGACGCCGCAGGATGTGTCGCTGTCGATCCCGGCGACGACGTTTGTCAAGGGCCGCGGGTATAGCTTCAGCGTGCTGTGGGCGGGTGGTCCGTGCCGGCAGGTCTCGCAGACCGTGTGGGACCGCGCCCCGGGTGATGGGCATGTCGCGTCGGGCAGCGGTACGTGTGATTTGGGGCCGATCACGAGTGGCTCGGGGGGCACCGGACGGCGGATGTGGCACGAGTTCGGTCTTAGCGACCGTGACAGTCAGTGCGCGACGACGACACTGAACGGGGCGGCGTTCGGAGCGGACATGCCGACCGGCTGGCTGGTCGTGGGTCCAGCGGGCTATGTCATGACGGGGCTCACGTTCCCCTTCAAGCCGTCGGCGCCGTCGGTGTGCGGGTCGGCGGCCGCCAACGCGGGGGCGCGGGTCGTCGAGTGGCGTGGTAGCCCAGGAAATGTGGGCTCCACCGATTACGTGTGCGTGTGGCCGCAGTGGGCGCAGAAGGGTTCGGCGGGCGGCGCGGACGGCTGGTATCACGGCCTGCCGTGGCTCAACGGCGTCCCGCGTGACAGCATCATCCGCTTGGCGACCAACACGTCGCAGTTCCCGGCCAACGAGGAGCAATTTGGGCCCGATAGCCGCGCCGAACCGGGCGTGACGCACTGCGACCGAGGTGATCCGGTGAACTGCGCGACCGGGAACCTGTACGAAGATGAGCTGGATCTGCGGGTCGGGGGTCGGAGCCCCTTGGCCGCCGCGAGAACGTACAACGCGCAGCTCGCCGCCGCGCAGGATCGCGCCGGGCAGACCACGGCACCGGGAACGCTCGCGCCGGGCTGGACACACGCCTATGGGACGCGGCTTGAACTCATCGACGATGTCGTCGTGCTGCATGCGGCCAATGGGGCGACGTCGACGTTCACGGCCGGCGCGGGCGGCTCGTTCTCGGCGCCCGAGCGCGTGAAGGCCGGGTTGGTGCATCACACGGACGGTACGTACACGCTGACGTATCGCGATCACAGCGCGCAGGTCTTTGACAGCATCGGCCGGCTGTTGCGCGAGCGCGATCGCAACGGGTACGCCACCACCCTTGACTACAGCCCCGGTGGCAGGCTGCAGACGGTCATCAATGAGGCCGGCCGCGCGCTGAGCTATGACTACGACGGCGCTGGTCGTCTGGCGACGATCAGCGACCCGCTCGGACATCACGTCGGCTACGGCTACGACAGCGCGGGCGATCTGCGCACGGTGACCGACGTCGCCGGCGGCGTCACGCGCTACGGCTATGACAGCCGGCACCGCATGAGCTCGATGACCGATGCGCGCGGCCACGAGACGACAACCGAGTACGACAGTGAGGACCGCGCGACCAAACAGACCAACCCGGCCGGCGGCGTGACGAGCTTCGCGTACACGTCGTCGTCGTCGACGGTCACCGACCCGCGCGGCAATCAGACACGTTACGAGCAGACCAACGGGCTGACGACCAAGGTCGTGCGCGCGGTCGGCACGCCGCAGCAATCAACCGTCGAGATGGTGCGCGACGCCAGCGGCAACGTGACGCGCCGCACCGACCCCAACGGCCAGGTCACGACGCTCACCTACGACGCACAGGGCAGCCCGACGCGCATCACCGACCCGCTCGGGCGCGTCACGACGATGACCTACACGGCCGCCAACGACGTCAAGACGATCACCGACCCCGACGCCACCACGACGCTGGACTACGACGCGCACGGCAACCTGACCAGCGTGTCGCGCCCGCTGACGGGCACCTCATCGGTCGCGACGACCACGCACACCTACGATCCCAACCGTCCCGGAGACCGGATCGCCACGACCGACCCCAACGGCAAGGTCTGGCGCTACACGCATGACAGCGACGGCAACCCTGCCAGCACGACCGACCCCGAGGGCAACCGCACGACGAACTCCTACAACGCGGACGGGTGGCTGACGAGCAGCGTCAGCGCGCGCGGCAACGCCCCCGGCGCGGACCCCGGCGACTACACGAGGCACCTCACCCACAACCAGTTCGGCGACCCGACGCGCGGCGAAGACCCGCTCGGGCACGCCACCCAAACCACCTACGACGCCAACCGCAACGCGACATCGCTGACGGCCCCCGATGGCGAGGTGACGCGCACGACCTACGACGAGCTGGACCGCCCGACGACCGTGACGCGCCCCGACGACAGCGCCCTGCATTTCGCTTACGACGCCAACGGCAACCGCACGTCCGTCAAGGACGGCCTGAACCACGAGACAACCTTCGCCTACGACCCCGCAGATCGCGTCACCCGGCAAATCGACGCGCTCGATCGCGCCAGCACGTACGCGTACGACGCGTCGGGCCGGCACACCACGACCCGCGACCCCGCGGGCCGCACGACCACGCATGGCTATGACGCGGCATCGCAGCTGACCTCGATCAGCTACAGCGACAGCGACACGTACGGCGTCAGCTACGCGTATGACGAGCTCGGGCGGCGCATCGGGATGACCGACGGCACCGGCACCAGCACGTCCAGCTACGACTCGCTCGGACGCCTGAGTGCCACAACCGACGGTGCCGGACGCACGCTTGGCTACCGCTACGACCTCGCCGGCAACGTCACGAAGATCACCTACCCGCCGGGACTCGTCGCGCAGACCGCCCCGGGCCAGACGATCAGCGACCCCTCGGTCACCCGCGCCCACGACGACGCCGGACGCCTCACCTCGGTCACCGACTGGCTCGGATCCACCACTGGCTTCTCCTATGACGCCAATGGCAACCTCACCGAGCAGCGCTACCCCAACGATACGACCGCCACGCTGACCTACGACCGCGCCGACGAGCTCACGCAGCGCACCGACAACGGGCCCACCGGCACGATCCTCGACCTGCCCTACACCCGCAACGCCAACGGGCAGATCCAGACGCACAACCAAACCGCCACGCAACCCGGCGCGACCGCCACCCTCGACTACGACGCGCGCCGGCAACTCAGCACGCTGACCGTCGCCGGACAGGTCACGGCCAGCTACGCCCACGACCTCGCCGACCGCCTGACGCGCACCGACAGCGCGACCACCGCGACCGGGCTGGACTACGACGCGGCCAATCAGCTCACCCGCACCGTCGATCCCGCCACCGGCGAGGCACGCAGCACGCTGACCTACGACGAGCTTGGCAACCGCGTCCGAACCCAGCCCGCCGCCACCGCCGGGATGCTCACACCCCCCCGTCCAACGAGCTACAGCTACGACCAGGCCAACCGCCTCACGCGCGTCCACAAAGACAGCACATCAATCCTGGACCCGGGGATCGACCGCAGCTACAGCTACGACGGCGACGGCCTGCGAGCCGACCTGCTGTGGGACCAGGCGAGCAGCCTGCCGCTCATCCTGGCGGACTCAGGCGCGCTGTACATCACCGGTCCCGACGGATTGCCGCTCGAGCAACTCGCCTTCGACGGCACCCGCCGCTACTACCACCACGACCAACTCGGCAGCACCCGAGCGCTCACGACCACCACCGCCACGATCGCCGCACGCAGCGACTACGACCCCTACGGCAACCCCACCACCCCCACCACCGCCGCCACCAACCCCTTCGGCTACGCCGGCCAGTACACCGACCACACCACCGGCCTGATCTACATGCGCGCACGCTGGTACGACCCCACGACCGGCCAGTTCATCACCGCCGACCCCAGCGGCCACGCCTCAGGCGAAACCAACCTCTACCGCTACGCCGCAGGAGACCCGGCCAACCACGTCGACCCCAGCGGACTGTGCAGCGTTCTGCCCTGGTCCAGCAACAGCTGCTTCGCCGAACCCGCCGCGCAGATCCTCGACGGAATCACCGCCGGCATCAGCAGCCACATCGCCAGCGCCGTATTCGGCTTTGACGCCGCCTGCGCAGGCTACGCCAACAGCGCCATCGCATACGCCGCAAGCATGATCGGCGCCGGAAAGATCCGGGGCGCTACCCG
>JBOGYT010000199.1:0-3574 GCA_050696955.1 Solirubrobacteraceae bacterium
GCGCCGGGGCGCTCGCGCCGCAGGCGCGGGTGGCGCGGGACCCCGTCGAGGTGCGCGAGTTGCTCGTCGAGGTGCTCGAGCAGCCGGTCGGCCTGCTTGCGCGTCAGGTCGCCGTCCTTGACGGCCTTGTCGGCGCGTGCCTTGGCGGCGGCCTTGACGGAGCTGCGCACGGCGGCGAGCGACTTGCCCTCGGCCTTGGCGATCGCGGCGACGCTGCTGCCCTTGCGCAGCCGCGAGAAGAGCTCGCGCTCGCTGATGCCAAGCGCCTTGGCGAGGTCGCCGAACAGGCCCATGCCCGGGCCTTTGCGGAAGTGCGGGCGTCCGGGGCCGGGGCCGATGCGACCGCGGAAGCCGGGCCCGACGGGTCCGTGGAAACGAGGCCCGCCCGGCCCGCCCAGCCCGAGGACCGAGCCGGACTCCTCGCGCGCTTTCTTGATCGCGTCGGCCTGCTTGCGCGTGAGGTCGCCGTTCTTGACGGCTTCGTCGAGCTTCTTGTCGAGCTGGGCGCTCTGGGCGGCCTTCAGCGCGTCGCGCAGCTTCTCGGGGGTGACGTTCAGGCGCTTCGCCGCGTCGGCGAGCACCGCGTCCTCGGTCTTCTTCGGGTCGTCCCTGGTGACGGCCGCGATCGCGACGCCGGCGCCGCCCAGCGCCAGCGCGCCCGCGGCGGCGATCGCAACGATTCGGGGTGCACTCATGCCGGACACGGTGCCAGCGATATGTAAGAGCCGCGTAGGAATTGCGGCGGCGCGCGGCGCTACGCGTTCGCGGCGGCGTCCGGGTGGGACTGCAGGATCTCCTCGCCCGCCTCGCCCGTGCGGACGCGATAGGCCTCCTCGACCGGCAGCACGAAGACCTTGCCGTCACCGACCTCACCGGTGCGCGCGTGCCTGAGGACCGTGTCGACGACGAGCCGCACGTCGCGCTCGGCGACGACGCATTCGATCTTGACCTTCGGGCGCAGGTAGTTCGTCAGCTCGGCTCCGCGGTAGCGCTCCGTGATCCCCTTCTGGCGGCCCGATCCCTTCACCTCGCTCACGGACAGCGACGGGAATCCCTTCGAGAGCAGGTCGGCGCGAATCGGCTCGAATGCCTCGTGCCGGATGTAGGCAATCACCATCTTCATGCGGTCACCTCGGGTGGACGACAGGCCCGGTTGCCAGACCTAATTCTGGCGCACTCGCACCGTATCCGATCGGCTCTAGGACATCGCGCCCGTGGCGCTCGCGCGCCCGCGCCGACGGACCTCGCGCAGCGCGACCGCCAACCGCCGCACCGCCTCGTCGAGCGCCTCCGGCGCAGCAAGCGAGAACGACAGCCGCAGCGTCGTCCGCGAGGACTTCTCGGCCTGCACCGCGCCGCCCGGCATGAACGTCATCCCCGCGCGCAACGCCTCGGCGTACAGCGCGCGCTCGTCGACCGGCTCGTGGAGCGTCACCCAGACGTGGTGGCCGCCCGCGGGCACGTTCCAGCTGGCATCGAAGCTGAGGTGCCGATCCAGGGCGCCCAGCAGCGCATCGCGCCGGCGGCGATAGACCGGCAAGACGCGCGCGAGCAGCTCTGCGTGGCGCTCGCCCTGCAGGTGCCACGCGGCCAGGTACTGGGGCAGCGCGGCCGTGTGCATGTCGCTGTCGAGCTTGAGCCGCACGAGCCGTTGCATGATCGGCCCGCTCGCGGCGACCCAGCCGACGCGCAGGCCGCCGCCGATCGTCTTGGACATCGAGTCGATGTAGATGACGTGCGATGGCGCGGCGGCGCGCAGCGGCGGCAGCGCCGTACCCTCGTAGCGCAGCTTCGCGTAGACGCCGTCCTCGAGCACGAAGAAGCCGCGCGTGCGCGCGAGCTCGAGCAGCCGCTCGCGGCGAGGCGGGGAGAGGTCGGCCCCGGTCGGGTTCTGGCAGGCGCTCTGCAGCGCGACGAGCTTGATCTCCTGCCGGGCGAGGATCCGCTCGAGCGCGTCGATGTCGAGGCCGTCGACGCCGACGGGCACCGGCAGCACGCGGGCGCCTGAGGCCTGGAGCGACGCGAGGGTGCCGGCGAAGCTCGGCGATTCGACGACCGCGACGTCGCCGGGGGAGAGCACGGCGCGCGAGACGAGGTCGATCCCCTGGCGCGCGCCGGTCGTCACGAGGATCTCGTCGGCGCTGCCGGCAATGCCGCTGGAGCCGCCGAGCTCGGCGAGCCGCTCGCGCAGCTCCGGCAGGCCCTCGACCGAGAGGTAGTCCGATATCGCGCGCGGGTTGTCGCGGGCGATCGCGGCCGCCGCGTCGGCAAGCTCCTGCGAGGGGCACAGCGCGGGGTCGGGGAAGCCCGTCGCCAGCGGGATGACCTCGCCCGATCCCATCCCGAGCCCGAGCAGGTCGTGGAGCATGTCGTCGGCGTAGGACATCGGCCGCGGGGCGAGCATCCCGAGCTGCCAGTCGTCGTTCTCGCGCGCGGCCGGCAGCGGGCGGTGCTGGCGCACGAACGTGCCGCGCCCGACGGCGGCGGTGACGTAGCCGAGCTCCGCCAGCCGGCGGTACACGCGCACCGCCGTGAGGTGGTTGATGCCGGCCTCCTCGGCGAGCGCGCGCGTCGCCGGAAGCTTCTCTCCGGGCTCGAGCTCGCCGCTGTCGACGAGCGCGGCGATGCGGTCCACGAGCTGCTGCGTGAGCGAGATCTCTCCGCCTCGCTCCAGGTCCAACACGTTCAACTTGTGTGACATTGACATACCCGTGTGTGATCGTACAGTAGTCGTACACGCACCTCAAGAGCGGATTGGACATCTCACATGTGGCGGTACATCGGAAACATATTGCTCACGAGTAGCTCACCCGCTGCGCCCCGTGAGGCCGTCGTCATCCGGTCGGCGCGCGACGCCGATCTGCCGCTCGTCCACGAGCTCGCCGAGCTCGACGCCGCCGCGCCGCTCGCGAGCCCGATCCTCGTGGCCGTCGTCGACGGCCGGCCATGGGCCGCGCTCAGCCTCGACGACGGTCGCGCCGTCGCCGATCCCTTCAGGCCGAGCGCATCGACCGTCGAGCTCCTGCGCATGCGCGCAGACCAGCTTCGGGCCGCGGACGGGAAGCACCAGCGCACCTCCCCGATGCGCTGGATAGCGGGCCGAGCGCGCGCGTAACACGCCGGCCGGCTCGGGCCCGGCCCGGGCCGGCCGCGCGCGCCGCAACTCTGCGCTTCTCGCGGGCCCCCACAACGCTGAGCCGAGTTCGGCGCGCCAGACGCGTCGGAGCGGGGGACCCACGGTGGCCTCGGTCACGGGGGCGAATCGCCGTCACAGTGCGGCGTAGCGCGGTCTGCGCGAGCCCGACAGCTGACCCCGTAGGCCGGAAACGTCGCCACTAAAGGAGTCAGAGCAGCGCTTCGTGATACCCGCGTGGCAGCTGCGAGCGTCCGTGGTCTCCCGGCGCTCGAATCCGCGCTGGCGGCCGGGCATCCCGAAGATCGCGACGCAACTTGCGGCGCGCAGCACGTCGGGCCGGCCACCAGCATCAAGCTGTCAGGGAGCGATCGGGGCAGCTTCCCGCGCACGCGGATCGTGGTGATCGTGGCGCACACGGGGGCGCATGCAGCCCCGAGT
>JBOGYT010000200.1:0-7821 GCA_050696955.1 Solirubrobacteraceae bacterium
GTCTACGACCGCCTCGCCGCCCGCCGCCACGCCGGCACGGGCGACCCCGAGGTCCGCCGCCGCCTGGAGGGCCGCGAATTGATTGACGTCGACCTGCACATGCACACGGACCACTCGCACGACTGCGCGACGCCGGTCGAGGTGCTCCTCGCCACCGCGCGCGAGCAGGGGCTCGGGGCGATCGCGGTGACCGACCACAACGAGATCTCGGGCGCCCTGGAGGCGCGCGACAAGGCGGAGAAGTTCGGCGTGAAGGTCATCGTCGCCGAGGAGGTCAAGACCGCCGACCAGGGCGAGGTCATCGGCCTGTTCATCGAGGAGAAGATCGAGCGTGGGATGTCGCTCGCCGAGACCGTGGCGGAGATCAGGCGCCAGGGCGGCCTCATCTACGTCCCGCACCCCTTCGACCGCATGCACGCCGTGCCCGACTACGAGCACCTGCTGACGATCGTCGAGGACATCGACGCGATCGAGGTCTACAACCCGCGCGTCGCGATCGGCTCGTTCAACGAGGAGGCGGAGCGCTTCGCCGCCAAGTACCGGATCCTCGCGGGCGCCGGCTCGGACTCGCACGTGGCGCCGGGCCTCGGATCGGTGCGCGTCCGGATGGCGGACTTCGACGGGCCCGCAGAGTTCCTCGAGTCGCTGCGCGAGGCGGAGATCATGACGAAGCCGTCGTCGCTGCTGTATGTCCAGGCGCTGAAGTTCCTGGAGACGAAGGCCACGCCGCCCGGGGCCCGGCGCGCGGTGCGCGAGCGGCGCGTGCGGCGCGCGACCCGCAAGTCGTGATGCACGCGCAGGGTCGCCCGTCCGAACCGTCGAAACCACCGGCAGCCATGAGTCCGGCCACCGACGACGAGATCCGCGAGAAGTACCTCGAGCGCGCGATCCGGGAGCTGAACACGCTGACGCGCGAGCTGCAGGCGTGCCCGCACTGCCCGCGCGGCAACCTCATGCCGGTCCTCGGCTCGGGCCACCCGCAGGCCGACGTCTTCCTGCTGAAATACGCGCCGAAGCCGCCGGAGATCGAGGAGGGCGTCGCGTTCTATGGCCGCGCCGGCGCGGCCCTCATGAAGGCGTTCAAGCGCCTGGCGATCGACCCGCTCGCCGTGTACGGCACGCTGTGCATCAAGTGCCCGGTCAGCGACACCTCGCTGGCCGATCCGGCCTGCATCGCACGGATCGCCGAGGAGCTCGCGATCGTGCAGCCGAGGATCGTCGTCGTCATGGGCGAGGACGCGCTGGCCGTGCTCAACGATCTCGGGGTCCCGCTCGCCCGGCCGGTCATCGCCGATCCGGGCGAGGTGCAGCGCCTGACCCCGTCGATCGAGGCGCTGTACGTGCCGAGCATCGATGAGGCACTGGACGAGGAAGCGGCCAAGCGCGCGTTCTGGTCGGCCTTCCGGGTGCTCGGCGAGTGGTACGCCGATCTACCTCCGTATTAGGCACACGCGTCCGGCGGCGACGGCTCGGCCCGGGCACGCTCAGCTTCGGCATCCCGCTCGCGGCGTTCGTGTACTTCGTCGTCGCGCCGGCGCTGCCGGAGCCGCCCGCGGGCGACGTGCGCGTGCTCGTGGCGGGCGGCGTCGGGATGCTCATGGTGGCGGCGACGGCGCTCTCGCTCGTCCCGGCCCGCGACACGACGATCGGTCCGCTGCTCATCCTGCTCGGTTCGGGGCTCCTCGTCGCAGCACTGAACGCCGGCGGCGTGGGAGCCGCCGCCAACGTCTTCGAGGCCATGCTCGCGGCCGTGCTCGGCCTGCTGTTCGCGCGCATGCTCGCGACGCCGGTCGTCGCGATCGCCGTGCCGCTGTTCGTCGCGGCGATCGATATCTGGTCGGTGGCCAACGGCCCGTCCAAGCAGCTGTTCGAAGCTCCCGGCGACCGCGTCGACGCGCTGAGCTTCGACCTGCCCACCTGGGGCGACGGCGGCAGCGTCGGCCGCCTCGGCCTGTCCGACGCTGTCTTCCTGGCGATGTTCGCGACGTGGGCATGGCGCTATGACTTCCGCCGCGTGCCGACGATCGTCGGCCTCGTCCTCGGGCTCCTCGCGTCGCTCGTGCTGGGGGTGGCGCTCGACCGCGCGATCCCCGCGCTGCCGCTCATCGCCGCGGGCTACCTGCTGCCGAACCTGGACCGCATCGGCCGCGTCGTGCGGATGGAGCCGGCGGACTAGTGGGGGCGAGTGGCGCGGTCGTGGCACCTATGCCTCGGCATGAGCAGCAAATACGCCACGACCGCGGTTGGCGAGGCGCCGAGCCCCAGGGACGACGTCCGGCTGAACACGTGCTCAGGAACTACGACTAGGGCTCGACGAGCACCTTGCCGAGC
Source organism: Solirubrobacteraceae bacterium (assembly GCA_050696955.1). Classification (GTDB taxonomy): domain Bacteria; phylum Actinomycetota; class Thermoleophilia; order Solirubrobacterales; family Solirubrobacteraceae; genus CADCVQ01. The sequence continues at coordinate 2,332 of JBOGYT010000200.1, forward strand.
TTGCCGCCGCCGGCGAACCGCTCGTAGGCGTCGGCCACGTCGTCGAGCGCGAACGTGTCCGCCACCGGCACGTGCAGCGCGCCGCTGTCGAAGTGCGGCAGGACCTCGCGCTCCATCGCGCGGGCGGTGGCGGCCTTCTCCTCCAGCGAGCGGGCGCGAAGGGTCGAGGCCATGATGCGCCCGCGCTTGCCCATGAGCACGGCGAGGTTGAGCTCGGTCTTCGCGCCGGCGCCGATGCCGATCACGACGATCCGCCCGCCGGTCGCGAGCGCCTTGACGTTCGCGCCGAGGTTCGGCGCGCCGACGAGCTCGAGCACGACGTCGAACGGTCCGTGCTCCTCGAAGCCCTCCGGCTCGATGACCTCGTGCGCGCCGAGCTCGGCCACCGCGTCGCGCACGGCCTCGTTGCGGACGGTCGCTGTGACGTGCGCGCCCGCCACGCGGGCGAGCTGGATCGCGGCCGTGCCGACGCCGCCCGCCGCGCCATGGACGAGCAGCCGCTCGCCCGGCCGCAGCCCCGCCTGCGTGAAGACCGCGTCGTGGGCGGTCGTGAAGACCTCCGGCAGACCTCCGGCAGCGGGGAAGTCGACGGCCGCGGGCACGGGCATGAGCTGGCGCTCGTGGACGACGGCGAGCGCGCCCTGGCCACCGCCGCCGACGATGGCCATGACGCGATCGCCCTCCTCGAAGCGCATGGCGCCGGGTCCGACGGCCACGACCTCACCCGCCAGCTCGAGCCCCGGGATGTCGGCTGGGCTGCCGGGCGGCGCGGGGTAGCGACCGCGGCGCTGGAGGATGTCGGCGCCGTTGATCCCCGCCCCGCGCACGCGGACAAGCACCTCGCCGGAGCCGGGCTCGGGGTCCGGATGCTCCTCGACGAGGAGCTCGCCGTCGCGGATCGTGGCGGCACGCACTGCTACGGGAGTCTATGAGCCCTCGCGCCGCAACGACCGCTCCCGTACATTGGGCGGATGACGGTCCCAGCTGAGGCCTACCGGCTGACGGACATCTCGCCGAAGGCCTACGAGCATCCCGCCGACCGCGCCGCGACCGCGGCGCTCGGCTCGATCCCGATGCTCGACCTCGTCGTGCGCAAGCTCATCGAGTTCGGCTACGAGCGAGCGTTGCGCCAGACGTACCTCGGGGCGTCGGTGCGGCTCGGTAGCGACCAGCTGCCCGAGATCTGGACGCTCTACCAGCACGTGCTCGGCGTCCTGGACATGCCCGAGGAGTACGACCTCTACATCACACAGCAGCCGATGGCCAACGCGATGACCGTCGGCTCCGGCAGGCCGATCGTGGTGCTCAACAGCGCCACCGTCGCCCTGCTCGACGACGAGCAGCTCGAGGCCGTCATCGCGCACGAGGTCGCGCACATCCTCTCCGACCACATCATGTACCGCACGGCGCTCGAGATCCTGCTGCGGATCGGCACCGCGCGCCGCCTGCCGGCGGTCGCCGGGCTGCCGCTGTCCGCCGTCCAGTACGCGCTGCTCGAGTGGGCGCGGGCGTCGGAGCTGACGTGCGACCGCGCCGCCGCGCTCGTCACCCGCGACCCGCGGCTCGTCTGCAAGATGCTCATGACGATGTCCGGCGGCGCGAAGGCGGCCGACCTCAACCTCGACGCCTTCATGCGCCAGGCGATGGAGTACACCGAGGGCGGCGACGGGCTCGATCGCCTCCAGCGGCTGATGACCGACCTGCGTCTGACCCACGCGCTGCCCGTCAAGCGCGTCGCCGAGCTGCTGGCGTGGGTGCGCGACGGCGACTACGACCGCATCGTCAGCGGCGAGTACCTGCGCCGCGGCCAGGAGCGCCCGGCGCGCGAGGAGGCCGCCGACGCCGCGACGCACTACGGCGACCGCTTCCGCGAGCTGTTCAAGGAGGCCGGCGAGCACGTCAACGACGCCGGGCAGCGCCTGAGCGAATGGCTGAAGACCCAGAGCCCGGACGACGCGGATAAAAAGCCACCATCGACCTGACGGCCCCAGAAGTACGCGTCCTCGGTTGCCTGCTCGAGAAGCAGCGCACGACGCCGGACGGCTATCCGCTGACGCTCAACTCCTTGCGCGCGGCGTGCAACCAGTCGACGAATCGCGATCCCGTCGTGTCCTACGACGACGCGATCGTCCGCGATGCGACGACGCGCCTGGCCCGGCGGCGCTGGGCGCGGCTGGCGAGCGGCGCGGGCAGCCGCGCGCCGAAGTTCCGCCACCTGCTCGACGACGCCCTGACGCGCGCGCCGGACGAGCTGGCGGTGCTCTGCGTGCTCATGCTCCGCGGGGCGCAGACGCCCGGCGAGCTCAAGCAGCGCACCGACCGGCTGCATCCGTTCGCCGATCTCGCCGCGATCCACGAGACGCTCGAGCGCCTGATCGAGCGCGATCTCGTCGTGCAGCTACCGCGGCGGCCCGGGCAGAAGGAGGAGCGCTACACGCACCGGCTCAGCGACGAAGACGCCCCGGCGCCCGCGGCAGCCGCTCCGCCCGCGCCCTCGGCGCCGCGCGTTCCCGCTCCCGGGCGGCCGATGCCGCCGGCGCCGGAGGTGCAGCGCGTAGACGTGCCGCTGGAAGAGCGCGTGACCCGGCTCGAGGAGGAGATCGTGCAGCTGCGGGCCGAGCTGCGGTCGCTGCGCGGGCGCTAGCGAGCCAGCGGCCGGCCCTCGCATGTCCGCGATATCGCCGCTCTGACGGCGTTGCAGTCCCGAGCACATTCACGTGAGGACACCTAGCGCGGCGGCGCGTAATAGGAACCTGATACGCATGAGACAGGTTCGGTGGCGTTCGACGCGTTGCTACTCGCGCGCCGGGGCCGCTGTTTGAGGTACTGCAGCTGGAGCGCCCGGACGTGCTAGGCGCTCCAGCGCGCAACACGCCGCCGCGCCTGAGAGTCTTCGCGCATGACCACCGCGGTCGTGTTCTACGACGTCGTGCTGACGATCCACATCCTGGCCGTCGTCGTCGCGTTCGGCGTCGTCTTCGCCTACCCGATCATCGACGCCGAGATCCGGCGAGCCAGCCCCGGCGGGCTCGCGGCGCTGCACCGTCTGCACCTGTCGCTCGCGCGGCGGGTGATCACGCCCGCCATGGTCGTCGTGCTGCTCGCCGGCCTGTATCTCGCGCTGGACCGCTTCAGCCTCGGGGATCCGTGGATCAGCGCGACATTCGCGATCCTGATCGTCCTGTTCGGGCTCGTCGGCGCCGTCCTCATCCCGACCGACGTGCGTCTGGCCGAGCTCGCCGCGCGCGACGCGGGGGCCGGCACAAGACCGAGCGCGGACTACGAGCGCGAGTCGCGCAAGGCCGCGCTCTTCGGCTCGCTCGCCCTGCTGCTCGTCATCGTGGCGATCTTCCTCATGGTCGCCAAACCGGGCGCCTGAGTTCGTCAGCCGCCGCGCTCCAGCAGCGCGACGCACTCGATGTGCGGCGTCTGCGCGAACATGTCGACTGGCACGACGCGCCGCAGCACGTAGCCCGCCTCGACGAGCTGGGCCGCGTTGGGCTCGAGCGTCGTCGGGTTGCACGAGACGTAGACGATCCGGCGCGGCGCGGCCTCGATCACGCGCCGCACGACCTTCTGCGAGAGCCCGGCACGGGGCGGATCCAGCACGCACACGTCGGGGCGGCCCGATTCGGCCACGAGGTCGCGCAGCGCCAGGCGCACGTCACCCGCGAAGAAGCGGGCGTTCGAGATCTCGTTGCGACGGGCGTTCGCGATCGCATCTGACACGGCGTCCTCGACGATCTCCAGGCCCCAGACCTCGCCCGCGCGTGATGCGAGGCTCAATCCGAGCGTGCCGATCCCGCAGTACAGGTCGAACACGCGCTCCCAGCCCTGCAACGCCGCCAGCTCCGCCGCCACGCCGTAGAGCCGCTCGGCCATCTCGGTGTTCGTCTGAAAGAACGCCAGCGGCGAGATCGCGAAGCGCAGACCGCACAGCTCCTCCTCGAGCGCGGCGTCGCCGGCGATGAGCGCGGTCTGGCCGTCGAGCGTCGTCTCGGCGAGCGCGTCGGTGCGAGTCCACATGAGCCCCTCGCAGTCCACGGCCGCCGCGAGGCTCGCCGTGTCGATCTCGCCCGGCCCGGTGACGAGGCGCACCTGGAGGTCGCCGGTCCGCCATCCCTCGCGTACGACGAGGTTGCGCAGCATGCCCTCGCGACTGCGGCGATCGAACGCGCCCAGTCCCTGCGCGCGGCACCACGCGGCGACCTGCTCACGTGCGGCGTTCGAGCGCTCGGACGCGAGCAGGCAGTCGCTGACCGGCACGATCTCGTGCCAGGAGCCGGGCGCGTGGAAGCCGCACACGAGCGCGCCGTCGGGCCCGGATCCAAACGAGTACTCGAGCTTGTTGCGGTAGCGCCACGGCTCGACGGCGGGCACGATCTCGTCCAGCGTGAAGCCTTCCAGGTGGCCGATCCGCGTCAGCGCGTCGCGCACCTGCTCGTGCTTGACCTCGAGCTGGCGCTCGTAGGGCAGCACCTGCCACGGCGCGCCCGGATGGTCGGCGAGCGGCTCGATGCGATCGGCGCTGCGCTCGAGCACCTCGAGCGTCCGCGCCTCCGCATAGGCGCGCTTGCGCTTCGTGACGATCGCGCGCACGCGGTCGCCGGGGATGGCGCCCGAGACGAAGACGACGTAGCCGTCGAGACGCGCGATCCCGTTGCCGCCGTTGGCGAGCGCGTCGACGTGCAGCTCGAGCTCGGCACCGCGCTCGGGGCGCGTGAAGGTGGATGAGGAGGACTCCATAGAGCCGTCCAGCATAGGCGGCGCCTTCTTGGCGACCCGCGCGCGCCGCGCTAGTCTTGTAGCAATCGGCACGAAGGCGCGCAAAGGGGGATTCAGATGGCCTGGACCGTGAAGCTGCTGGTGGTCGCCAACCAGACCGCCGACTCCGAAGAGCTGTTCGAAACGCTGACCGAGCGCGCCGCCCGCGATGACATCCAGGTCACGCTCGTGGCGCCGGCGTCGCGCGACGTGGGCGTCATCACCGGCGCGAGCGCAACCCGTCAGCGGGTCGGGCGCGCGGTCAACCGATTGCGCGAGGCGGGCGTCTCGATCACCGGCGTCGTCGGCGCCGCGGATCCCCTCGTGGCCGTCTCGGAGGCATGGGATCCGTGGAGGTTCGACGAGGTCATCGTCGTCACGTTCCCCACCGGGACGTCGCGCTGGCTGACGTTCGACCTGCCGCGGCGCATCGAGCGGCTCACCGGTGCGCAGGTCACGCACATCGTCGCCGGCGCGCCCGTGCGCAGCATGGCGCCAGCGAACTAGCTAGCCGAGCCGCTTCTCGATCGCGCCGAGCACCGACTTGCGGTTCGCGTTGCGCCGCTCGTGGTCGCGCACCTTGCGCAGCTCTGCGGGCGACAGGCCGGCGAGCCGTTGCCTGACCTGCGCGGCCGTGAGGTCTTCGTAGCCGATGACCGGAAACGACGAGCCGAGCCTGGCCGCGCGGCGGGCGCGGTCGACGGTGCGCAGGGCGCGGTCGGTGCC
>JBOGYT010000201.1:0-19428 GCA_050696955.1 Solirubrobacteraceae bacterium
GCCGAAGCCGTCCTCCCGACCGGATTGGCTGGCGTTCCCGCTCGCCGCGGCGCTCGCCGGCGTGGTCGCGCTGATCGCGATTCGCCGCGCCGGGCGCCGGCGGACTACCGGATGACGCGGAAGCTGCGGCGCACGGTGTTTCCGGTCACGCCGTCGGCAGTCGGCGTCGCGACGAGGCGGTACGCGCCCGGACGGAGCGTGCGGCCGCCGAGCCGCCCGGTGAAGTAGACGCGGTTGCTTCCCGCGCGGGCAGACCGCGAGAAGGATCCCTTGACCGCCACGTACCGCACGCACTTCGCCCGCGTGCGGTTCTGCTTCGTCGGCGCGACGCATTCCCCGGATGTGCCGGCGCCCACCCGGCGCCCGGCGCGGCGACGCTGCACCACGAAGCGGACCTTCGCGGCGACGTCGAGCCGGTAGCGCACTCTCGCTCCCGACGCCCGCCGGGCGACCGCTCGGGTGCTCGACCCCTTCTTGGCGGCCACGAAGGCCCGTGGCTTGATGCTCAGCAGTCGCAGCTCGGGCGCGGGAGGAGACGTGCCGGGCGCCGGGGTGCCCGCGCCCGTCGTCACGGTTGCGGCGACATCGAGCTTGAACTCCTCGAACGGCTCGCCGTCGGTCGCGCGTATGGCGCCGCGCGGCACCTCGGCTCCGAAGAACCCGATCCGATCGGACAGGTTGAAGGTCTCGTACGCCAGCTGGACGTTGTCCGACGACAGCCCGATCCGATCGCCGGCCTGAACGGGGATCTGCACGGCGAACGAGTGGACGGCCCCGGCGGTGACCATCCGGGTGTCGGATCCCACGACGAGGAACTCGCGCAGCGCTCCGGTCGGCCGGTAGACCTTGAACGTCAGCGGGCCGGACACGGTACCCGCGCGGTGCTTCCACCCGGTGATCGTGCGGTAGCCGGCGGGAACGGCGTAGGTGTCCGTGGCCTCGGCGACCTGCACCGCGAATCCACCGGCGGAGATCGGTGACGGCGGCGTGCCGGCTCGAATCTCGGCCACGGCGCCGATCTCCGTCGTCGCACCGGCGGCGCTGTCGACGGCAACTGCCTGAGCGGCGGCGACGACGACGACGGTAGCGGCGCACGCGCGCACCCAGCCCGGTTTCATGCCCAGAAAATCAGGCCTAGCCATAGCTTCCATGGATCACTATGGTACCCGCGCATACAGTTGGAACTGCACAGTGCGATCAAATACAGAGGAGTGGCATGAGGCGCAGGCTTGGACTCATTCTTGTATTCGGGGCGGCGGTGCCCCTGGTCGTCGTATCGACGGCCTGGGCGTGCGGTGTGCTCGCCACGTTGAAGCTCGACAAGAAGGTCGCAGCGCCCGGTGACGCGATCACGGCCACCGGCAAGAACTGGGGCACGGCTGCAGGCGTCAGCGACGTCACGCTCCGCCTGAAGAAGCGCTCGGGCCAGGTGCTGGCCACCACGCCCGCGCTGACGGGCGGCAGGATCAACGAGACCTTCGCGCTCCCCACGTCCCTGCGTCCCGGCTGGTACGTCGTCCTCGCCACGCAGTTCAACGCCAATGGCACGCCCAAGACCGGCACGCCTGGCCGCACGACACTGCGCGTCCAGGGCACCGCCAGGAAGCGGCGGGGCGAGGTCGTGGCCGCACCTTGGAGCTCCTCCGCTCCACCGGCCGGGCCCTCCGCGCAGCTCGCCGGCGATGGCGGCAGCAACTCGCTGCTCCCGATCCTGCTCGGCGGGGGTCTGTCGCTGACCATGCTGGCCGGCGGATGGGCGCTGTTGAGCCGTAAGGGCCCGCGCGCCGGCGAACCGCAGTTCAGCGTCTAGGAGCCTCGCATGCGCATCGTTCGACGTGCCACGCGCCATGCGCGCGGCTTCAGCCTTGCCATCATCGCCGGGAGCGTTGCGCTCCTCGGCCTCGTACCTGCCGCTCAGGCCGACCTGCGCGTGGGCCAGAACTACCGCCTGTCCTCCGATTCGAACCCCTTCCGGGGCAAGGATCAGGTGGCCCTGGCCGTGGATCCCGCGAACCCGAAGCACATCGTGGCGACCCACGCCAACTACCTGACCGAGGACTGTGAGGGCACCAGGAGCGTGGACGGCGGCGTCACGTGGAGCGAGGCGTTCGCGCTCCAGCCGCCCCCGGCCGGAGGCGGCGAGCCGTTCCTGCCGTCCTGCCGGATCAGCAACCACCTCGGCGAGTCCATGTTCCAGACCGTCGCGTTCGGCAGCGGTGCGAACGTGTACGCGGTCTCGATCACCCCGCGGCAGGCCGTCTTTGGCGAGGCGGCCGCCGGCGTGATCGTCTACAAGTCGACGAACGGCGGCTTGACCTGGGCGAACGGCGTCGAGGCCATGCCCGGCGGTCCTTCGACCGCAACCGGTCCCACCGTCGCCACCGGCCCCTACTACGAGCTGCCCACGATCGCCGTGGATCCCGGTGCGGGACCCGGCGGCGCCGATCGCGTCTACACGGTGGCTCGCGACACGGTCGGCGTCGGCAACAACGTCCCGCCGTGCGCCGCGACATGCGCGTCGATCAAGGCGGCGGTCTCCAACGACGGCGGCCAGACGTTCGGCGCGCCGGTGCAGACGAGCCCGACCGGCATCGCGATCGCCGGCCCTGACTCGGCGTCTCAGCCGGTCATCAACCCCGATGGCTCCGTCAGCGTCGCCTGGCGCACCCTCGGCACCGCGGGCGACATCCAGATCGCACGGTCGACCGATGCGGGCCAGACGTGGGGCGCCGCGGTGACCGTCACCGGCGTGACCGCCGGCGGTCGCCCGAGCACCTCGCACGTGACGTCGCTGCCCTCGACGGGTTCGAGCTTCCCGCGCCTCGCCGGGGACAAGGAGAACGGCAACCTCTACATCGTCTACAACCAGGGGCCTCCCGGCCCGACGGCTCCGCCGGGCGGGTACCTGGGCGCCGACCACTTCATCAACCCCGACTCGCACGTCTACTTCCAGCGTTCGCTGGACAGCGGTGCGACGTGGTCGACGCCGAAGCTCATCGGCGACGTGACGGCGTATCCGGGCAGCCTGACCGTGCAGACTCGCCATCCGAGCGTCTCGGTGGCGCCCAACGGACGCGTGGACATCGTCTGGGAGGACCGGCGGCACTGGTTCCAGGGACCGGGTGAGCGCAACTGCGTGCACACGCACCTGGCGTGTGACGACGCCCGCCTGGGCGACACGTACTACGCCTCCTCGACGAACGGCGGGCAGACGTTCTCGGCGGACCGCCGCATCAGCGACCGGTCGCACAACAACGACGTCGGCTACGACTACCGGTTCGGCGTGGGCTGGGCGTTCGGCCCGCAGGCGGTCTCGATCAGCAACGACGAGCTGCTGGTCGGCTGGATGGACTCGCGCGAGGGCGACAGCGACACCGACACCCAGGACATCTACCTGGCGAAGGTGCGTCGTGGCGCGCCGGCGACGGTCCCGCAGACGAAGATCGATCAGCCCAACGCCGTTGCGCTGTCGGTCGCGCTGTCGCAGCGGACCTACCCGGGCGGCGGCGAGAGCGTGCTCGCGAGCACGTTCGCCACGCGCCCCGCCACGAGCGTGGTCATCGCCAATCAGGGTGACGTCCCTGGTGCGCTGGCCGCCGGCGTGCTGGCCCGTGCGAACCTGGGCCCCGTGCTCCTGTCGCCCGCCGGCGGTCTGCCGGCGAGCGTCAAGACCGAGGTCTCCCGGCTCAGCCCGGTAGGGGCGTACGTCATCGGCGACACCGGGAAGCTGTCGGCCCAGGTCGTCGCGGACCTCGCGGCTGCCGGCGTCGACCCGACGAAGATCGAGCGCCTGAGCGGCGCCGGCGACGCGGGCACGGCCGCAGCGATCGCCGCGGAGTTCGACCGCCGCACGCCCGCCGAGGTCGCGGCGCCGATCCCGGCGTTCGACGCGGCGGTCATCGCCAATCCCGCCGGTCCGGATGCCGTGGCGGCAGCCGCTCTGGCGGCGGCGCGGAGGTTGCCGATCCTGTACGTGAGCGCCGGCGCCACCCCGGCGGCGACGGCGACCGCGCTGACGACGCTCAACATCAACGACACGCTGGTTGTCGGCGGTGCGGGGCAGGTGAGCAACACCGTCATGAACGCGCTTCCGTCGCCCGAGCGGATCGGTGGCGCCGACAGGTACGCGACGTCGAAGGCGGTCGCCGGCGAGTCGATGGATCGCGGGCTGCCGAGCAACATCGTGTACGTCGCCGACGGTTCCCGGCCGATGGACGCGGCGCTGCTGGGTGCTGCGGTCGGCCGAGCGACGGGCATCATGGTGCTGTCACCGGCCTCCGTGTCGGCCACGGCACCGGGCACGGCCGCCGCGGCCGATCTGACCGGCATCGACCGGTTGATCGTCGTCGAGCCGACCGCTCCCCCAGCGGTTGCCGTCCCGAAGCCGCCGGCGGTCACCCCGGCGCCCGCGAGCTGCGGGCAGCTCAAGCTCGTCAAGCGCAATGCCAGCAAGAGCCGCACGCGCGTGGTGACGCGCGTGAAGCTGCCGTGTGCCGGCAAGCTGACGGCGCGCGCGACGGCGAAGGTGCGCGTCAAGGGCAAGCTGCGCAACGTGCGCCAGAAGTCGACGATCAAGAAGGGCTCGGGGCTCAACCGGTCGATCCGGGTGACCCTGTCCAAGTCGGCGCGCCGCACGCTGCGCCAGACCGGCAAGGTGCGCATCCGGATCCGGGCCACGTTCGTCCCGGACGTGCTCTCGGCCACCTCGAAGAAGTCGAGCCGGACGATCACGGTGACCGTCCGCCGCAAGAAGTAACGCGGTAGCCAGGCGGCGGCCGCCCCCCGGTCGGGGCGGCCGCTGCTCGCCGCATGCAGGGCGCTGAAACAGCCAGCGTCAGGATTGAGTACTTAAGGCGTTGCCCGCATCGCGCCGATACGGCCTCGATGAAGCCGGACGAGCACGTACTGAAACAGCTTCGCATCCTCGTCGTCGACGACGAGGATGCCAACGTGCTCCTGCTGCGGCGGATTCTCGAGCGCGATGGCTACGCACGCGTGGATTCGACGACGCGGCCGGACCGGGTGGCGGCGATGTTCGCCGCGCACCCACCTGATCTGGTGCTGCTCGATCTCCACATGCCCGTGATGGATGGCTTCGCCGTCATGGAGCAGCTCAGGCCGCTGACCGGCGAGGGGCGTGGCGTGCCGTTCCTCGTGCTCACCGCGGATGCCACCGATGCGACGCGGCGGCGTGCCCTGTCGGTAGGCGCCCGCGACTTTCTCACCAAGCCGCTCGATCAGATCGAGCTGCTGCTGCGGGTTCGCAACCTGCTCGAGGTCAAGCACCTCCAGGATCGCCTGCGCGAACACAACGCGCAGCTCGAGCACAAGGTCGCCGAGCGAACCTTCGACCTCGACCAGTCCCGGTTGGAGATGCTCGAGCGCCTCGCGCTCGCGGCCGAGTATCGCGACGACACCACACAGGAGCACGCGTGGCGGATCGGCCGCATCTGTGCCCTCGTGGCGCTCGCGCTCGGTCTTCCCGATCACGACGTGGAGCTCATCGCGCGCGCCGCTCCGCTGCACGACGTGGGCAAGATCGGTATCTCGGACACGATCCTGCTGAAGCCTGGCAAGCTCACCGACGAGGAATTCGAGGTGATCAAGACCCACACCACGATCGGCGCGGAGATCCTCGCCGGCAGCCGCAGCCCGCTCCTTCGCCTGGCCGAGCAGATCGCGCTCACTCATCACGAGCGCTGGGACGGCGGCGGCTACCCCGGCGGCCTGCGCGGCGACGCCATCCCCCTGCCGGGACGCATCGCCGCCGTGGCTGACGTGTTCGACGCGCTCACCCATGATCGCCCCTACAAGCGCGCGTGGCCGGTGCAGGACGCCGTCGCCGAGATCGTCAGCCAGGCCGGCCGGCACTTCGATCCCGGCGTCGTCGACGCCTTCGCCACGCTTGACCACGAAACGCTCCTGACCCGCGTCCAGGAATGGCAGCCGTCCGCCAGCGCTCCGAATCCGCGCGTAAGAGCCCGGCTATCCGCGCATGCATAGCCCGGTAAGCGCCCGTCCGCAGCCGGTCAACCGGCGCCGGCGGGTGTTGGTGTTCCTCGTTGCCGCCCAGTTGTTCGCGGCCGTCTTCGTCCTGCGCCTGCTCGACGACGACCCAGCTGAGACCGTCACGCTGCTCTACGTCCTGCCGATCGCGCTGCTCGCCGTCGAGCTGGGCGCCGTCTGGGGTCTCGCAGCGGCGGCGTTCGGTCTGGGGCTGTTCGGTGTGTGGGACGCGGCTTGGAGCGACGGCGGGCACAGCGGCTTCAACTACCTGACGAGGGGCGCAACGTTCTTCGTGCTCGGCGGAGCGATCGGAGCGCTCGCGGATCGGCTGCGAGCGGTGTCAGCCGAGAGCGCGCGGTTCTGGGATCTCTCCACCGACCTGCTGTGCGCCGCCGGGTTCGATGGCTACTTCAAGCGGGTCAACCCGGCCTGGGAGCGGACCCTGGGCTGGACCATGGAGGAGATGTGCTCGCGGCCGTTCCTCGATTTCGTCCATCCGGACGACCGCGATCAGACCGCGGCCGAAGCAGCGAACTTGACCGGCGCGGACTACGAGACGATCGTCTTCGAGAACCGCTACCGCTGCAGGGACGGCAGCTACCGGACGCTGCTCTGGGGCGCCAGATCGGTTCCGGAGCAAGGGCTGATCTACGCGACGGCGAGGGACATCACCGACACCAACCGCGCGCAGGAGGAGCTGCGAACCTCGGAGCGCTTCTTGGACTCGGTGCTCGAGAACCTCCCCAACATGGTGTTCGTCAAGGATGCCGACGAGCTGCGATTCGTGCGCTTCAACCGGGCCGGGGAAGAGCTCATCGGCAGCCCGCGCGCGGAGCTTCTTGGCAAGAACGACCACGACCTGTTTCCCGAGAGCGACGCCGACGCCTTCGTGCGCAAAGACCGGGAGGTGCTGGCCTCAGACGGGGTCGTCGACATTCCCGACGAGTCGATCCACACCTCGGACAACGGCTCGCGCATCCTGCATACCCGCAAGATCGCGATCCGCGACGAGGGCGGCACGCCCCGCTACCTGCTCGGCATCTCGGAGGACATCACCGACCGCCGGCTCGCCGAGCGCGCCGCGGATGGCGCCCGAGCCGAGGCCGAGCGGGCAAACCGCGCGAAGAGCGAGTTCCTCTCGAGGATGAGCCACGAGCTGCGCACCCCGCTCAACGCGGTCATCGGCTTCGGGCAGCTGCTGGAACTCGACGACATCGAGCACCGCCAGCGTGAGGCCGTCGAGCAGATCCTCAAGGCGGGCCGCCACCTGCTCGCGCTGATCAACGAGGTGCTCGACATCTCGCGGATCGAATCGGGGACGATGTCGATGTCGCTCGAGCCCGTCCACCTGGGGAGCGTGCTGGCCGAGGCGCTGTCGCTGATCAGGCCGATGGCCGATGACGCGGACGTGCGCCTGCTCCCATGCCCGTCGCGGTGCGACGAGCTGCACGTGCTCGCCGATCAGCAGCGACTCAAGCAAGTGCTCATCAACCTGCTCTCCAACGCGGTCAAATACAACCGGCGCGGCGGGGAGGTCTCGTTGCGGTGCACCGAACTCCCTGGAGAGCGGATCGAGGTCGCCATCGCGGACACCGGACACGGAATGAGCGCGGCGCAGCTGGCGCGGCTGTTCGAGCCCTTCGACCGGCTGGGCGCCGAGGGCAGCGACATCCAGGGCACCGGTCTCGGACTCGCCCTCTCCAAGGGCCTCATGGAAGCGATGGGCGGCGCCATCACCGCCGAGTCCGAACGCGGGACCGGTAGCGCCATGCGAATCGAGCTGGAGCATGCGCAGCCCCCCGAGGAAGCCACAGCTCACGACAGCGCGCCGCGCGCCGCGAACGGTCCGTGGTGCGACGAGCAGACGATCGTCTACATCGAGGACAACCTGTCCAACCTCAAGCTCGTCGAGCGGTTGCTCGAGCGCGTCCCGGAGGTGCGGCTGATCCCCGCGATGCAGGGCAAGCTGGGCCTCGACCTCGTCCAGCAGCACCGACCCGATCTGATCCTGCTCGACCTGCACCTGCCGGACATGCACGGACGAGACGTGCTCGAAGAGCTCAAGCGCGACCCCGCCACCGCCGCGATCCCGGTCGTCGTCCTCAGCGCCGATGCCACTCCCGTCCAGATCGGCCGGTTGCGCGCCGCCGGTGCGGCCGGATACCTGACCAAGCCGATCGATGTACAGGCGCTGCTCGACCTGGTCCAGAACGACGCTGTACCGCCGGCCGCGGACTAGGTCGATAGGCAAGACCCAGAGCCCGCCGAGGGACTCGAACCCTCAACCTCTTCATTACAAATGAAGTGCTCTGCCAGTTGAGCTAGGCGGGCGAGCGGCTCAAGCGTATGCGCTGTCGCCGGCGGCGTCCGCTACCGTCACGCCCGGTGAGCGCGGGGCCCCTCCGATCGACGGCGCGCAGCCTGCGCCTGGGCGCCGAGCGGGCGCGCTTCGAGCTGTGGGCGCGGCGGCTGGACATGCGCCTGCGCCGGGCGGGCGGGCGGCTCGTGCTCGAAGCGCCGCACGGGGCGCACTTCTACGACCTGCCGCGCGTCGAGGTGCTGCCCTACGGCGACGGGGCGGGCGCGCTGATCCTGCGCCTCGGGCGCGACGTCCATCTCGGTCGCGGGCTGATCCTCGAGATCTGGGCGGCGTCGCCGGCCCTCATCGAGCTCGGCGACGAGGTCGTCTTCCAGGCTGGAACGCGCGTGCGCGTGCGCGGCGGGTCCGTGCGCATCGGCGCGCGCACGAGGATCCGCGACTACGGCTTCCTCGATGCAACCGGCGAGATCCTGGTCGGCGCGGCAGGGCACATCGGCGCGCAGGTCGCGCTGCACGCCGCCGAGCGCATCGAGCTCGGCGACGACGTCACGGTCGGGGAGCGCACGAGCCTCTTCGACTCCGACCATCAGCACGACGGCGGCGCCGACCCGGTCATGGACCAGCCGCGGGCGATCGCGCCGATCGCCATCGGCGCCAACACGTTCATCGGGGCCAACTCGCTCGTGCTGCGCGACGTCCGGATCGGTCCGCGGACGATCGTCGCGGGCGGCAGCGTGGTTCGCGCGGGCGAATACGAGGGGGGTCATCTGTACGCCGGGTCGCCGCTGCGAGCGGTCCGCCCGCTGGCGCCGCATGAATAGGCTGTGGGCATGACCTCAGCCGATGGATTCTCCCCGCCGACGATCTCCGACGATCTCGACACGAAGCCCGACATCCCCCAGCCGGCCGGCACCCCGCCCGACGAGCTCCTCACCGACGACGTCGTGGTCGGCGACGGCGCCGCCGCCAAGCCCGGCGACCACGTCACCGTCCAGTACGTCGGTGTCTCGTTCTCCAGCGGCCAGGAGTTCGACGCCTCGTGGAACCGCGGGCGGCCGTTTGACTTCCCGCTCGGCGCCGGGCAGGTCATCCAGGGCTGGGACTATGGCGTCACCGGCATGAAGGAGGGCGGGCGCCGCACGCTCGTCATCCCGCCGTCGCTGGGCTACGGCTCCCGCGCGATGGGCCCGATCGCGGCGAACGAGACGCTCGTGTTCGTCGTCGACCTCGTCAGGGTCGGCTAGCCCGGTGAAGACACCCACCCGCCGCGCAGCGCAGGTGCTGCTCGCCGCCGCCGCGCTCGCCGTCGGCGGCTGCGGAAGCGACGACGACACGTCGAATGGCTCCTCGACCGAGCCCGCGGCCTCGTCGGCGTCGGTCGCCGACGTCAAGAAGCAGCTGACCACCTCGACGGACCTGACGAAGAAGCCGCAGGCCCCGAGCCTCGACGGCCTGCCGCCGGAGGAGCTCGTCACGAACGATGTCGTCACGGGCAAGGGCAAGGCGGCAAAGCAGGGCGACAAGATCACCGTGCAGTACGTCGGCGTCTCCTACTCGAGCGACAAGGAGTTCGACTCCTCGTGGGGCCGGGAGCCGTTTCAGACCGTCCTCACCTCGCCCGGCATCATCGACGGCTGGGTCAGGGGCATCGTCGGCATGAAGGAGGGCGGCCGCCGCGTGCTCCTCATCCCCCCCGACCTCGGCTACGGCGAGCAGGGCCAGCCGCCGGACATCGCCGCCTTCGAGACGCTCATGTTCGTGATCGACCTGAAGAAGGTCGGGTAGGGAAGTCGATCGAGTCGGTCGTTAGGTGAGTAACCGCCGGAACTCGAGACCGATGAAGACGACCGTATGTCCACCGGGCCAGGTGTGGTGGGTTATGACCACCACATGGTCATAACTCACCACACTGATCCATCCCGGACGCCCTACGCCGGCCCCCAGACGCCGTTCGTGCGGCCGAGCGTGATGCGGTGCTCGCCGTCGGCGGTCTGGACGCGGAAGACCGCCTGGTCGGCGTCGGTGCCGGGACGGTCGATGACCTGCACGAGCTGGAGCGCGTCGAAGTCGGCGTTGCCGAAGCGCTCGGCGAACGCCCGCCGGGCGGCGGCCTCGAGCGCTGAGCGTTCCCAGCCCTTGTCGGTGGCGTGCGCTTGCGCGAGCGCATGATCGGCCTCCTCGAGCTGGCGCAGCAGCTCGCGCTCACGAGCACGAGTGACGCGCGCCATGGCGACGTAGCCGCCGATCACCAGCACGGCGAGGAGCCCGACGAGCACGATCAGGATGAGACCGATCGTCGAGATTGCGTATGGGATCACAGACCGACTCTATCGGCCGTGCCGTGGGTCAGTTCAACACCGAGCGGGCGGTCAGGTGGAGCCCCACCTTGCGCTTCACGCGCTGCAGCGCGTTGTCGACGGTCTTGGCGTCGCAGCCCAACCGCGAGGCGACCTCCTCGTACGGCCGCCCGTCGAGGTACAGCGCGAGCACCCGCGATTCGAGCTCCGACAGTGCGGTGGAGAGGCATCCGACGAGCGAGTGCAGCTCCTCGGAGGAGATGACCTGGTTGACCGGATCGTGGACCGTCGAGCCCGGGATGACGTCCTCGAGCGTCGGCTCGCCGTCGCCGCTCGCGCCGGCCGGGGTGGCCGAGAACGAGACGTACTGGTTCAGCGGCGTGTGCTTGTTGCGCGTGGCGGTCTTCACCGCCGTGATGATCTGGCGCGTGATGCACAGCTCGGCGAAGTTGCGAAAGGACGACTCGCGGTCGGCGCGGTAGTCGCGGACGGCCTTGTAGAGGCCGACGAGGCCCTCCTGGATGAGGTCGTCGGAGTCCCCGCCGGCGAGGAAGTACGAGGAGGCCTTCAGCCGCACGAAGCCGTAGTAGCGGCGCACGATGCGGTCGTACGCGGTCCGGTCCCCCGCCTTGGCCAGTGCGATGAGGAAATAATCATCGACCTGGACCTGAGAATGAGACTTTTGGGAGATTGTGGCCACGAGCAGTCCTTTCCCAGCCGCACGTCGGCCGGATGTGCTCAGTGGCGTTCCCCTCCCAGGGCGCCAACTGCAATGTAAAGGTGACGTTCCTCCACCTCAGGTTGAACCTGAAGTAGCATGAAGGTACCCCTTGTTATGAACCGCTGTCAAGCGCGAGTTCGTCGCTGCACGATTCCGTACATGAGCACCGCCGCAGCGGCGCTTGCATTCAGCGACTGCACCTGCCCGCGCATCGGGAGCGAGATGAGCGCGTCGCAGGACTTCGCCACACGCGGACGCAGTCCTGTTCCCTCCGAGCCCAGCACGAGCACGACGCCGCCACGGTAGTCCGGCTCGTCGTAATTCGTCGACGCCCGCGCGTCGGCGCCGTAGCACCAGCAGCCGGCGACCTTGGCCGTGGCAAGAAAGTCGGCGATGTTGCGCACGCGCGCGATCGGCAGGTGCTCGACGGCGCCCGCGGAGGCCTTCGCCACGGCCGGGGTGACGTGCGCAGCGCGCCGCTCGGGGATGATGACGCCGGTCACCCCCGCGCTCTCGGCCGTGCGGCAGATCGCACCGAGGTTCTGAGGATCCTGAAGCTCGTCGAGGACGACGATGAACGGGTCGTCGCCGGTCAGGAGCTCGGCCGCGCCGACGTACGGGTAGCCGCCAGCGTCGGCACAGACGCCCTGATGGTCCGGCGAGCCGGCCCGCCGCTCGATCTCCTGCGCCGAGACGACCTGCACGTCAGGGTGCTCGCGCAGCCACGGCTCCCGGGCGGCGCTCTCGGTCGCCCACACGTGCTCGACCCTTCGCCGCCCGGCCCACAGCGCCTCGCGCACCGGGTTGCGGCCGTACAGGATCACGACTCGAGCGCCACGAGCTCCGGGCCGCTCGGCCCGTCGCGCACCTCCCAGCCGTGGCCGCGCAGCTCGTCGCGCAGCCGGTCGGCCTCGGCGTAATCGCCCGCGGCGCGCGCGATCTCGCGCTGCTCGAGCAGCTCCTGCTCCTCGGCGCCGGCCTCGCTGGCGGTCTCGGCGAGGTTCTCGAGGCCGAGCACCGACAGCATCTCGACGAGATCCGCGCGGCCGACGGGCTCGGTGCGCTGGTGGCGCTCGCGGATCCACTCGAAGAGCGCGCCGAGCGCCGCCGCGGTGTTGAAGTCGTCGCGCAGGGCCTCGAAGAACGCGTCGCGCAGCGGGCGCATCTCCGCCGGCGAGTCGCCCGGAACGAGGCCGCGGGCCGCGTCGCGCACCCGCGCCACCCGGGCCAGCGCTTCGACGAGGCGGAACTCGTCGAACGCCATCGGCTGGCGGTAGTGGGCGCCCGCGAACAGCATGATGAGCGCGTTGCGACCGACGTCGTCGAGCACCTCGTGCAGCGCGACGACGTTGCCGACGCTCTTGGCCATCTTGTCTTCGCCGAACTGGAGCATCCCGTTGTGCATCCAGATCTGGGCGAGCTCGCCGTCGCGCGCCATCCGCGTCTGCGCCGCCTCGTTCTCGTGGTGGGGGAAGACGAGGTCGTTGCCGCCGCCGTGGATCTCGAAGCCGACGCCCAGCAGCTCCTCGGCCATCGCCGAGCACTCGATGTGCCAGCCGGGCCGGCCGCGCCCCCACGGCGCGTACCAGACGCTGTCCTCGCCCTCCTTGTGCGCCTTCCACAGCGCGAAGTCGAGCGGGTCCTCCTTGCGGTCGGAGTGGGCGGGCGGGACCGATTCCTCCCCCTGGTTCATCTGATCGATGGCGCGGCGGCTCAGCGAGCCGTACTGGGGATCGGAGCGCACGCGGAAGTACACGTCGCCGTCGACCGCGTACGCGTGGCCGCGCTCGATGAGCTCGGCGATGAGCGCCACGATCGCCTCCATCGTCTCGGAGGCGAGCGGCTCGGCGTCCGGGCGGCCGAGGCCGAGGCGGTCCGTGTCCGCGCGGTAGTGCTCGGCCATCTCGTCGGCCAGCTCGGTGCTCGTGACGCCGAGCGGCCGTGCCGCGTCGTAGATCTTGTCGTTGACATCGGTGATGTTGATGACGAGCCGCGCCTCGTGGCCCTCATGTTCGAGGAACCGCTTGAGCAGCGAGAAGACGACGAACGGCCGCGCGTTGCCGACGTGGATGCGCCCGTAGACCGTCGGCCCGCACGCGTAGATGCCGACGGGCCGATCCGGCCGCGGCACGAGCTCGCGCAGCTCGCCGGAGCGGGTGTCGTGGATGCGGATCGGCGCCATGGCCTGACCCTATCGAGGCGCCGCGCCACGCCAGCGCGCGGACGGCAGGTGTCCGGATGCGCTCAAACGCGCCAGAAGGGAGTAATGCAATCCGCCAATTGGGGTACTTTCGGGGCCATGTCTTCTGCGGGGGTGGATCACAGCGACGTTTTCGCGATGGTGAATGCGGCTTTTCGCTCGCTCCCGCAGCGCTTCCTCGGCGTCGAGCCGGGCTTCGATGCGACCTGGCGGATCGTCCTCGGCGACATCGGCCACACGTGGGAGGTGCGCTGCACCGAGCACGGCGCACGCGTCCGGACCGGCGCGACGAACCAGCGACCCGACGTCGTCATCGGCACCGACGCCGACACGTGGATGGCGCTGCGACGCGGCGACCTGTCGGGGCTCGATGCCTTCAACCGGCGCCTGCTCTACGCGCGCGGGAACCTCGACCTGGCGGTCGCGTTCGAGGGCCTCTTTCGGCGCGAGAACGGCCGCCCGCCGCTGCTGCGCATCCATGACGTGCACCTCAGCGGGCGGCGCATCTCGACGCTGACGATCGGCGCCGGTCCCGACGTGCTGCTCGTCCACGGCCTCGGCGGCGCGAAGAGCTCGTTCTTCGACATCGCCGGGACGCTCGCCGAGCGCTACCGCGTCCATGCCCTCGACCTGCCCGGCTTCGGTGAGTCCTCCAAGCCGCTGCTGGCCTCCTACAGCGCCGGCTACTTCGCCGACACCGTGCGCGAGACCATGGATGCGCTCGGCATCCAGAGCGCGCACGTCGTCGGCAACTCGATGGGCGGCAGGGTCGCCGTCGAGCTCGCGCTGCGCGAGCCGCAGCGCGTCGCCGGGCTGGCGCTGCTGTGTCCGTCCGTGGCGTTCATCAAGCGCAGCTACCACCCGTTCGTGCGGCTGCTGCGCCCCGAGCTCGCGCTGCTACCGCATCACTTCACGCGCAAGGCCGTCGAGAACCACTTCTGGTCGCTGTTCTCCAACCGCGACCAGATCGACCCGAGCATCGCCGACCTCGTCGTGGACGAGTTCCAGCGGATCTACTCCAGCGCGGGCGCCCGCGCGGCGTTCCTCGCGTCGGCGCGGAACATCTACCTCGACGAGCCCTTCGGCGACGGCGGCTTCTACCCGCGGCTGAGCGAGCTCGAGGTGCCCTCGCTGTGGGTGTGGGGCTCGCACGACACGGTCATCCCGCCCGCCTTCAAGCGTCACGTCGAGCAGTGGCTGCCGGGGGCCGAGCAGATCGTCCTCGACGGCTGCGGGCACGTGCCGCAGGTCGAGCGAGCGGCCCAGACGACGGGGCTGCTGCAGCGGTTCTTCGCGCGCGTGGACGCGCTCGGCGGTCACGCCGGCCGGCTGCGCAGGGCCGCGTAGACTGACCTCACGATGGAGGGCACGCGCACCGCGAGCGCGCCGTCGAGCAACGGCCACCGCAAGGACCCGATCACCGGTGCGTTCGCGCGCGAGGGCAGCGAGCCCTCCGACGAGCCGTCCGCGCGCGCGCCGGGCTACGCCGAGCGGCTCATCCGCGGCATCGCCGGCCTGGCCCGCAGGCGGGTTCCCGACGCCGATCTGGACGAGCGCGATCCGGACTACATCCGCGAGAACCTGCCGCGGCTGTGGCTGCTGTCGAGCCTGTGGTTCCGGGGCGAGGTCCGCGGCCTGGGCAACGTCCCCGAGTCCGGCCCGGTGCTGCTCGTCGGCAACCACTCCGGCGGCAACATCACGCCGGACACCGGCGTCTTCGTCCTCGCCTTCAGCACGTTCTTCGGCGTCGAGCGGCGCTTCTACCAGCTCGCCCACAACCTCGTGCTGTCGGCGCCGGGACTCGGCTTCCTGCGCAGGTTCGGCACGGTGGCTGCGTCGCCGGAGAACGCCGAGCGAGCGCTGAGCTCGGGCGCCGCCCTGCTCGTCTACCCCGGCGGCGATCACGAGGTGCACCGCCCGTCGTGGGAGGGCAACACGATCAACTTCGACGGCCGCCGCGGCTGGGTGCGCCTGGCGCTCGAGCACGACGTGCCGATCGTCCCGGTCGTCGCGATCGGGGGCCAGGAGACGGCGCTGTTCCTCGGCCGCGGTGAGCAGCTGTCGAGGCTGTTCATGCTCGACCGGCTCTTCCGGCTCAAGGTGCTGCCGGTGTCGCTCGCGGCCCCGTGGGGGCTGAACGTCGGCGACTTCCTCGGGCACGTGCCGCTGCCGGCGAAGATCACGATCGAGGTGCTGCCCGCGCTGGGCCTGCGCGAGCGGTTCGGCCCCGAGCCCGATGTCGACGAGGTCTACGACCACGTCGTGGGCACGATGCAGGAGACCCTCGACGCGCTCGCATCCGAGCGCCGGCTGCCGGTCATCGGCTGACTCGATGCGGGTCGGGGCGCAGATCGACATCGCCGCGCCGCCGGAGATCGTCTGGTCGTTCGTCACCGACCCGAAGCGCTACCTGCATTTCATGGACGGGGTCACGCGCTGGGAGGTGGTCTCAGACCGCGACCGGGGGCTCGGCGCGCGCTACAAGACGCTCATGCGGGTCCGCTCGGCGGAGATCGGCGGCCTCGTGGAGGTCGTCGAGTACGACGAGCCGTGCGATCTGGCGTGGACGTCGGTGACCGGCATCGATCAGCGCGGCCGCTGGCGGCTGCGGCGGATCGAGGGCGGCCCACCCGACCGGACGCGCGTTGAGCTGCGGCTGTCCTACGGGGTCGCCGGCGCCGGGATCACCGGCTGGCTCGCCGAGCAGCTCGGCGCCCCGACGGTTCGCGGCAACCTGCAGCGATCGCTGCAGGAGCTCAAGCGCCAGGCCGAGCACGAGCAGGCGCGGGCCGCCGCGGTGGCGCGGCGGACTGCGACGCGAGCCTGACCGCACGCCCGTAGGGTGCGCGCGGTGCGACGTCGCCGCATCCGCCGCGTCATCGAGCGCACGCTCCGCACCGCGCGTCGCGCCGCGGTCGAGTTCGCCGACGACCGCGGGCACCGGTCGGCGGCGCAGATCAGCTTCTTCGCGATCCTGTCGTTCATCCCGCTCGTGCTGCTCCTGGCGGGCGCCTTCGGGCTCGCCTTCGACGACGCGGCCGTCCGCGAGCGGATCATCCAGACGGTCTTCGACAACCTGCCGCTCGCCGGCGAGGGCGACCGGCCGCGGCTCGAGAACGCGGTCGGAGACGCGCTCGACCAGGCCGGCAACCTCGGGATCTTCTCCACGGTCCTGCTCATCGCCGCCGCCAGCGGCGTCATGGGCGCGCTGCGCCACTCGATCAACGAGGCCTGGGACATCGAGGAGCGCCCGTCGCTGCTCAAGCGCAAGGCGCTCGATGTCGCGCTCGTCCTCGGCGGCACCTCGATCCTCGCGCTCAGCGTGTCGCTCACGGTCACGCACCGGCTCGCCGAAGTGCTCGACGACGAGGCCGGCGGCGGCTGGCTGCTCGCCGCCGTGCTCGAGGCCGCCAGCGAGCTGCTGCCGATCGTCTTCACCGCCCTCGGACTGCTGTTCCTCTACCGCGTGCTGCCGATGCACCGCGAGCCCCTGCGCGACATCTGGCCTGGCGCCGTGGTCGCCGCCCTCGGGCTCACGCTCGTGAAGCTCCTGCTCGAGCTGTACTTCGACCAGCTCGCGGACTTCGGGGCGATCTACGGCTCTCTGGGCGCCCTGATGGCGCTGCTGATCTTCGTCTACGCCGCCGCGAACGTCATCGTGTTCGGTGCTGAGTTCGCGTCGGAGTGGAGCCGGAGCGAGCCGAGCGACCGGGCGGCCAGCGCGAG
Organism: Solirubrobacteraceae bacterium; assembly: GCA_050696955.1. Lineage (GTDB taxonomy): Bacteria > Actinomycetota > Thermoleophilia > Solirubrobacterales > Solirubrobacteraceae > CADCVQ01. The sequence continues at coordinate 17,271 of JBOGYT010000201.1, forward strand.
CTAGGCGCGACGCTTCGGCTTGTTGACCGGGTGCGCCGTTCCGGCGCTGATCTGGGAGACCTTGGGGGTAAGCATCATGTGACGATCCTGCTCCTGATGACGCTCCCGGACATCGGGGGGGTTCCCTGATCCAACACCCTGGACCTTGTCGGGGGCCGTCCGGTTCAATCCCGGGGCATGGACTATCCGGCTCGTGCAGCTGACCCCGCCCGGGTCGGCGTGCTCGATCGCGATCGGCAGCGGGGTGAGCCGTGCTGCGCCCGGCTCGATGGAGGGCCTGCAGCTCGTCGTGGACGACATTGCCACCGCTCACGCCGAGCTTTCCGCCCGCGGCGTGGAGGTCAGCGACGTTGAGGAGTTCCCGTGGGGGCTCGTTCGTCTTCTTCAGCGACCCGGACGGCAACGGCTGGGCGGTCCAGCAGGTGCCCCGCGCGACTGACCATCGCCCGCGGCTGACCCGCCGCGCTACCCGCTCGCAAGCGTCGCGATCGCCAGTGCCGCGACGCCCTCGCCGCGCCCGATGAAGCCCATCCCCTCGCCGGTGCAGGCCTTCACGTTCATGGCGCGCCGATCGAGGCCGAGCGCCTGCGCCAGGCGGTCTCTGATCGCCTCGCGGTACGGGCCGACCTTGGGACGCTCCATCAGCACGGTCGCATCGACGTGCACGATGGCGTAGCCCTCTGCCCGCACCGAGTCGATCACCTCGCCGAGCAGCACGATCGAGTCGGCGTCCCTGTAGGCGTCGTCGGTGTCGGGGAAGTGGACGCCGATGTCGCCCAGCCCGGCCGCCCCGAGCAGCGCGTCCATGATCGCGTGGGTCAGGACGTCGGCGTCGGAGTGGCCCTCGAGGCCGAGCTCGGCGTCCGGGAACTCCACGCCCCCCAGGATCAGCGGGCGGCCCGCCACGAGCCGGTGCGAGTCCCAGCCCAGGCCGCTGCGCACTGCGCTCATCCGAGCGGCTCCAGCCGCCGCTCGCGCCGCTCGAACACCGCGAGCTCGCCCACCCCGATGCGCCCGAGCAGCTCGAGCGCGGCGTCGTAGTCGCGCCCGACGTCGGTCGGCACGTGGGCGTCGCTTGACAGCGCGACCGGGCAGCCGGCGTCGAGGCACATCTCCAGGAAGGCCGGCGCGGGATAGAGCTCGCCGACCGGCTTGCGCAGGCCCGCGGTCGAGACCTCGACGGCGATCTGCGACTCCGCGATGCCGTCCATCGCGAGATCGTAGAAGCGCCGCAGGTCGCCCTCCGGCAGCGGCCGCCGGCCGCCCCAGTATTTGACGAGGTCGGGATGGGCCAGCACGTCGAAGAGGCCGCTGCGGGCGGCCTCGCCGAGCGTCTCGAAGTAGCGCCGCCACAGCTCGTCGGGCCGCGACGAGCGGTGATCCCAGACCTCGTAGCCGTCGTGGTCGACGGCGTGCTCGCCGACGAAGTGCACCGAGCCGACGACGAAGTCCCACTCGTGCGCCTCGAGCAGCGTCGCCAGCCGGTCCTCGCGGCCCACGATGAAGTCGGCCTCGATGCCGGCCTTCAGGTCGGTCTCCTCGCGCAGGAAGCCCACGTAGGCGTCGAGGTCGTCGCGCGCGTACTCGCGCCACAGCGGGTGCTGCCAGACGTCGAGCGCCTGCGCGAAGCGGTAGATGTGCTCCGCGCAGCCGAGCTCCTGGATGCCGCGCTCCTCGGCGATCGTGCGGTAGCGCTCGACGTTGCCGGCGCTGAAGTACTCCTCGGCGGAGGCGTCGAGGTCGTCGGGGCGCAGGTGCAGGTGATAGTCGGTCAGCATCGCTCGCGCAGCGCCAGCTCGGCCACGTGCAGGTCGCCGGGGGTCGTCACCTTGAGGTTGCCGGCTGGGCTGGCCACGACCCGCACGCTCCCGCCCGCGCGCTCCACGAGCCAGGCGTCGTCGGTCGCCGCCGCGAGCACCTCGTCGGGCACGTCCAGCGCCCGCTCGAGCACCTCGCGGCGAAAGACCTGCGGCGTCTGCACCGACCACAGCGACGCCCGATCGAGCGTGGACGTCACGACCCCGTCCTCCCCGGCCTGCTTGATCGTGTCGGTCACGGGCGCCGCCGCGATGACGCCGTCGCAGCCCGAGCGCGCGAGCTCGTCGAGCGCCGCCTGGACGATCTGCGCCGTCACGAGCGGCCGCGCGGCGTCGTGCAC
>JBOGYT010000202.1:0-6073 GCA_050696955.1 Solirubrobacteraceae bacterium
GCGCAGGGTCGCGAGGGTGCGCTGGACCTCGGCGCCGTCGCGGCGCGCGCGGACGGCCCGCAGGCGGCCGATCTGCTTGCGCTCGAGCTCGGGGTCGATGCGCAGGATCGGGATCTCCTCCTCGCCGTGATCGACGTAGTCGTTGACGCCGACGAGGATCCGCTCGCGGCTGTCGTACTCGGTCTGCAGCTCAAACGCGGCGTCGGCGATCTCGCGCTGCGGGAAGTTCCCCTTGACCGCCGCGACCATGCCGCCGAGCTCGTCGATGCGGCTGAAGTAGTCGTAGGCCTCGCGCTCGAGCTGGTCGGTCATCGCCTCGACGAAGTACGCGCCGCCGAGCGGATCGATCGTGTTCGTCACGCCGGTCTCGTGAGCGATGATCTGCTGCGTGCGCAGCGCGATCCGGGCGGCCGCCTCGGTCGGGAGCGCGAGCGCCTCGTCGTAGGAGTTCGTGTGCAGCGACTGCGTGCCGCCGAGCACGCCCGCCAGCGCCTCGATCGCCGTCCGGACGATGTTGTTCAGCGGCTGCTGCGCGGTGAGGCTGACGCCCGCCGTCTGCGTGTGGAAGCGCATCCGCCAGCTGCGCGGATCGGACGCCCCGAAGCGCTCGCGCAGCTCGCGCGCCCAGATGCGCCGCGCGGCGCGGTACTTCGCGATCTCCTCGAAGAAGTCGATCTGGGCGTTGAAGAAGAAGCTCAGCCGGGGCGCGAAGTCATCGACGTCCAGGCCGCGCTCGACGGCCTGCTCGACGTACGTGAGCCCGTCCTTGATCGTGAAGGCGAGCTCCTGCGCGGCCGTGGATCCGGCCTCGCGGATGTGGTAGCCCGAGACCGAGATCGGGTGCCAGCGCGGCATGTTGTGCGCGCAGAACTCGATCATGTCGCCGCACAGCCGCATCGCCGGGTCGATCGGGAAGCACCACTCCTTCTGGGCGATGTACTCCTTGAGGATGTCGGCCTGGATCGTGCCCCGCAGGCGGTCGGCGGGGATGTCGCGCGCCTCGGCCGCGGCGACGTAGAAGGCGAGCATGACCGCGGCCGGCGCGTTGATCGTCATCGACACGGAGACATCGCCGAGGTCGATCCCGCCAAAGAGCGTCTGCATGTCGTCGAGCGTGTCGACGGCGACCCCCTCCCGCCCGACCTCGCCGAGGCTCAGCGCGTGGTCGGAGTCGTAGCCCATGAGGCTCGGCATGTCGAAGGCCGTGCTGAGGCCGTCCTGGCCGTGGGCGAGCAGGTAGTGGAAGCGCTCGTTGGTCTCCTCGGCCGTGCCGAAGCCGGCGAACTGGCGCATCGTCCACAGGCGGCCGCGGTACATCGACGGGTACACGCCGCGCGTGTACGGATAGACGCCGGGATGGCCGGGGTCGCCGGGTGCGTCGTCGGCGGTGTAGAGCGGCTTGACCGCGGTGCCGCTGAGCGTCTTGAAGGCCGCATCGCGCTCCGGCTGCAGGCCGTACGCCGCGCGCCACTGCGCTTCGGTCGTGGGCGGCTGAGCGGGGGTGATGGCCATGGCGAAAGTGTAGGGCATCCGATAGTCGGAAGTCCACCTTTCTGCTAGAGCGCCTCCACGAGGTAGCGCTGGAACGTCGGAGCGATGGCGCGCGCCACCGCATCGGGATCCAGCGACGCCAGCGGCTCGACGCCGGTGACGTAGCGGGCCACGACGAGCCCGACGACCTGGGAGCCGACGAGCGAGGCCCGCAGCGGCGCGTCGTCGACCTCGAGGCTCTCGACCATCGGCGCGAACACCTGGCCCACGATGAGGTCGCGGACGAGGCGGGCGGCCTGGGGTTCGGAGGCCGCCGCCCGGACGATGCCGACGATCCGTTCGCGGCTCTCCTGCGCCTCGAGCAGCCCGACGACGAACTGGGCCAGCCGCAGGCCGATGCCGTCGCGATCGCCGGAGAGGATCGCCGGAAAGGCGATCGACGGGTCGTAGGGCAGCTCCACGACGCTCACGAACAGCGCCTGCTTGGAGCCGAAGTAGTGCGTCACGAGCGCGGGGTCCACGCCGGCCTGCGACGCGATGGCGCGTATCGAGGTGCGGTCGAAGCCGCCCTCGGCGAACTGCGCGCGGGCCGCCTGGACGATGGCTTCGCGCGTCCCGCTGTCGCCGGGGCGGCGGCCCGTGTGCGGGCTGGAGGTGGGGCGTCCGGTCGCTCTGGCACTGATGATGGTGGTCTCCGCGGTCAGCGGCCTGAACGTCGCGCTGCCGAGCCTCGCTCGAGACACGGGTGCATCCTCGAGCGAGCTGCAATGGATCGTCGACGGCTACACGATGGTCTTCGCCGGCCTGCTGTTGCTGGCCGGCGCCATCGGCGACCGCTACGGCCGCAAGGAGATCCTGCTCGCCGGCCTCGCGATCTTCGGCGGCGCCGCCGCTGCTGCGCTGTTCGTTACCGATCCGGTCGCGCTCATCGGCGTGCGCGCGGCGATGGGCGTCGGCGCGGCGCTCGTGATGCCGACGACGCTGTCGATCATCACGACCTCGTTTCCTCCCGAGGAGCGCGCACACGCCGTCGGCGTCTGGGTGGGCATGGCCGGCGGCGGCGCCATCATCGGGCTGCTGGGCAGCGGCATCCTGCTCGAGTTCTTCGACTGGAGCTCGTTCTTCGCACTGAACGTCACGCTCGCGGCGCTCGCATTCATCGGAACGCTGCGCGTGATCCCGCGCTCGCGTGCCGCCGACGCGCCGCGCCTCGACGTCGTCGGGGGCGCGCTCTCGCTGATCGGCGTCACAGCGCTCGTCTTCGGGATCATCGAGGGCCCCGAGCGCGGCTGGGACAACGGTCTGGTCGTGGGCGCGCTCGTCGGGGCGTTCGCGGCGCTTACGGCGTTCATCCTGTGGGAGCTGCGCCGGGACGAGCCGATGCTCGACCCGCGGCTGTTCCGCCTGCGCGGCTTCGGCACCGGGTCGCTGTCGATCACGGTGCAGTTCCTCTCGGCATTCGGCTTCTTCTACATCATCCTGCAGTACCTGCAGTACGTCGCCGGGCTGTCGCCGCTCCAGGCGGCACTGGTGCTGCTGCCGATGCCGCTCGTGATGATCCCGCTCGCCCGCCGCGCGCCGATGATCGCGGACCGCTTCGGCATCAACCGGGTCGGTGCGCTGGGGCTCGTGCTCCTCGCGGGCGGACTCGGCGTGTTCTCGCTGCTCGGCACCCACCTGAACTACGCCGTGCTGTGGGGCGGGGTCGTCGTCTTCGCCGCGGGCATGGCACTCGCCAGCGCGCCGGCCACGACCGCGATCGTGTCGTCGCTGCCGGCCGGCAAGCAGGGCGTCGCCTCGGCGGTCAACGACGTGTCGCGGGAGTTCGGCAGCGCGGTCGGCATCGCGCTGCTCGGCAGCGTGCTCAACACGCAGTACCGCTCGGGCATCGAGGACTCCGTGGCCGGGCTGCCGCCCGACATCGCGCACAGGACCGAGGAGTCGATCTCGTTCGTCCAGCAGGCTCCCGTCGACAGCCTGGGGGCGAACGGGTCGTCGATCGTCTCCGCCGCCGAGCATGCGTTCGTCAACGCGACCGGGACGGCGCTGCTCGTCGCGTCGGGGCTGCTGCTCGTCGCTGCGGCGTACGTCGGGCTGCACGGCCCGCGGCGCGGCGAGGTCCAGGAGACCCACGGCGACGCGCTGCGCCCGCTCGCCGAGCCGGTGCCGACGATCGCCTGACGGTTTGCCGTGCCACGACCCGGGACACATCTGGGCCGTGGCACAGCGCTTCAAGGTCGGGATGCTCATGCTCCACTACGGCACCCCTCGCGACCGCGAGGCGCGCGAGCAGCTCTCCGCCGCGCTCCCCGAGGGCTCCGCCGTCGGCGAGCCAGACGAGATCGGCGTGTTCGAGGTCGAGCTCGACGCCGCCGATCGCGAGGGCTCGCTGCGCCCGCGGCTGAGCGCGCGACGTATCTGAGGGGCCCGGGCGCCCTCTGTACTCCCAACTGAGGGCAATGAGGGGGTTGGGGATGCGCAAGGGGTCTGAGACATCGAAGCGACCGGCGGTCTGGCTGGCGACCCTGAGCACGGTCGTGGGCGTTGCCACGGGCATGTTCACCCTGCGCAACGAGATCTTGCCCCAGGACAGCGGCAGCGCCCAAGCCGCCGCATCGATGCCGGTCTACCAGCACGCCGTCGGCGAGGTCTGCGACGACCTGAACCGCAACGAGGACAAGCGCTACGCCCGCACGAAGCAGCTCGCACAGCTGCTGCCCCGGCAGTCGTCCGTCTCAGGTCAGCGCGATGCGGTGCTCACGACCGTGCGGCGGACGCTCGCAGACTCCGACCACGCCCTCTCGGACCTCGAGGCGCTCGACATCCCCGATGCGCGCAAGGACCGCCACCGTGAGGCCAGCGACGCATGGAACCGCAACGCCGACCGGCTGCGCGCCTACAAGCTGCGCCTGCGCGGCGCCGAGAACCGGGACGATCTGTTCGCCGCGATCAGCCGCTACGCCGGCATCGAGGACGCGATCGCCAAGGACGGCGTGATCCGCGACTCGGCCCTGAACAACCTCGGCGGCGGAAGCTGCACGTTCGACGACCCGAATCCCACGCCTGAGATCAAGCTCGACGGCCTGGACAAGGACGTCGCGCCGAGCGCGGAGGTCACGCCGAAGCACGAGTGGCAGCACCCGAACCCCGGCGGCACGGGCACTCCCGGCGAGACCGGCACTCCCGGTGGGACCGGCACTCCTGGCGAGACCGTCACCCCCGGCGAGACCGGCACCCCCGGCGAGACCGGCACGACCGGCGAGACCGGCACCCCCGGCGAGACCGAGGGCGGCGGCTCGGCGATGGGCGATTCGCTCAGGGCCAACAACCCCTGATCCGCGCCGACCGCCGCGGCTGCATACTCCGGGCATGACCGCCGGCAGCGAGCCCGACTGGCGCCATCACGGCGTGCGTGTCGTGCGCGGCGACGAGCTCGACCCCAACACCCCGCAGACGCCCGGCATGCACCGCGCCGCCGCGATCACGACGGCGCGCGCGGGCGCCGAGAAGCTGTGGGCGGGCACGGTCGTCGTCGAGCCCGGGGCGAAGACCGGCGCGCATCACCACGGCCCGGTCGAGAGCGTCATCTACGTCGCGAGCGGCCGCGCGCGGATGCGCTGGGGCGAGCGCCTGGAGTTCCTCGCCGAAGCCGGGCCCGGCGACTTCATCTTCGTCGCGCCCTACGTCCCCCATCAGGAGATCAACGCGTCGCCCGACGCCCCGCTGTCCTGCGTGCTCGTGCGCAGCGGGCAGGAGCCCGTCGTGGTGAACCTCGATCTGCCGGAGGTCGAGCCGAACCCCGAGCGGGTTGTGTGGGTCGACGACCTACACGGCTAACGTCGTCCGAAGGTCGCCGGTTCCGGCGACCGTAGGACGAAACCTCGTTACCTCTCAAAATCGCCCGCCTCGAGCCGCAGCGTCCGCAGCAGCTCGGTGACGTGCTCCTGGTCCTCCTCGCCGAGGGCTTCGAGCCCGAAGGCGGCCGCGTTGAGCAGCTCGGTGGAGCGCGCGGCGACGTCGCGGCCCGCGTCGGTGATCTGGGCGAGCGTCGTGCGACGGTCCGCCTCGTGCGGGACGCGCCGGACGAAGCCGTCGGCCTCGAGCTTGTCGATGATGTTCGTGACGCTCGTGCGGTGAACCTGGAGGCGCTCCCCGACCTTGCCCATCGGCAGCGTCCCCTCGCGCGTGAACGAGAGCAGCATGAGCGCCTCGTAACGGGGGAACGTCAGCCCGAGCGGCCCGAGCAGCTCGTTCAGGCGCGCCAGCAGGATCTGCTGGGCGCGCATGATCGACGTGATCGCCGCCATCGGCCGCGCCGGCTCCTCGCCCCAGCGGTCCGTCCAGTGGCGCCTGGCCTCCGCGATCGGATCGATGTTGAGGGGCTTCGTGGTCATCGTCCTGGAGCGCAGCCTATTCGCGCGCGATGTCGCCCAGCAGCGAGCGCGCGATCACCATCCGCTGGATCTCCGAGGTCCCCTCGTAGATCTCGGTGACCTTCGCGTCGCGGTAGTAGCGCTCGGCCGGCATGTCGCGCGTGTAGCCGAGGCCGCCGAGCACCTGGATCGCCTCCCCCGTCGTGCGG
>JBOGYT010000203.1:0-39027 GCA_050696955.1 Solirubrobacteraceae bacterium
GCGGCGCGCCGCGCACCGCGAGCACGCGCTCGGTCTGCTCGCGCGACGCGGTCGCGCGCGTGCGCTCGTCGGCGAGCGTGCGCCAGGCACCGGCGACGGCGCCGAGGACGAACAGCAGGCCGAGGTAGGCGCCGGCGCCGATCTGCACGGCGGCGTCTGGCCCCGGCTCGTTGATCGCGACGCGATATGCCAGGAGCAGGAACGTCAGCGTGCCGAAGCCGACGGTGATCGCGGCCGCCGAGCAGGCCATGGCGACCGTTCGCGAGACGGTCAGCACGACGATCGCGAGCGCGAGCAGCGCCGTGATGACGAGCGGCACGCGCAGGAACGTGAGCGCCTCCCAGCCGTCGACCCCACCGAACCAGTGGAGGAACATGACGGCCAGCAGCCCGACCGCGCTGGCTCCCGCCAGCAGCTCGCCGCTGCGCAGCCGGCGCAGGCCCATCTAGGCTGCCTCGGCTCGCGCGATCCGCGCGGCCCTGAGCGTGTTGGCCAGCAGGAAGGCGATCGTCATCGGGCCGACGCCGCCGGGCACCGGCGTGATCGCCCCGGCGACCTCCTTGGCCGCGTCGAAGTCGACGTCGCCCACAAGGGTGGGTGGGGTCGTATTCAAGCGGTTCATGCCGACGTCGATGACCGTCGCTCCCGGCTTGACCCAGTCGCCCTTGACGATCTGCGGGCGCCCGACCGCCGCGATCAGCACATCGGCGCGGCGTGCCACCGCCGCGAGATCGCGCGTGCGCGAATGGCACATCGTCACCGTCGCGTTGGCGCCCAGCAGCAACTGCGCCATCGGCTTGCCGAACAGGTTCGAGCGGCCGATCACGACCGCCTCGGCGCCCTCGAGCTCGGTCCCGGCCTCGGCGATCAGCCGCATGACGCCCGACGGCGTGCACGGGCGCAGCCCCTCACGGCCGAGCGCGAGAAGTCCGGCGCTGACGGGCGTCAGGCCGTCGACGTCCTTGCTCGCGTCGATGAGTCCCGTCAGCTCCCCGCCGTCGAGGTGGTCGGGCACCGGCAGCTGGCAGAGGATGCCGCTGACCGCCGGATCGCCGTTCAGGCGCTCGATCAGCGCGACGACCTCGTCGCGGGTCACGCCGGCCGGCAGCGGAAAGTGAAAGCCCTCCATCCCCACCTCGGCGCACGCCTTCTGCTTGCCGCGGACGTACACCGCCGACGCCGGGTCGTCGCCGATGAGGATCGTCGCCAGGCCCGGCCGCTCGCCGCCGTGCTCCGCGGCGAACCGCTCGACCTCGGACGCGACCTCGGCGCGCACGAGCGCGGCGATCGCCTTTCCGTCGATGATCTGGGCGGGCACGCGCGCAACCTTACCCAGCGATCGGCACCGTGCCCGCGGCCTTCCGGCGCGAGGATCCCGGCCGGAAGGTCGCACAGGCGTGGCGACTTGTGACCACCTGGTGGTCACAACTCGCCACACCCGACCGCGGGCGCGCGCGTGAGCATCCGGGTCTCAGATCTTCGTGATCGGGGCGTACTCCGCCATGAGCTTGCGCTCGCTTCCGTCACCGGCGAACCGCACGACGACGATCCCGCCGGGCTCCACGCCGATGACGACGCCGGCGCCGAAGGCGGCGTGCCGGACGTCGTCGCCCATGCGAAAGTCGATCGCCGGCGCGGCGGTCGTGGCGCGGGTCGAGGCGGACGCCGCGGCCCACGAGCCCGGACGCTGGGCCGACACGCCGCCGGCGCCGGCCCGGACCCGCATCTCGTGCGCGCGGTCGGTGAGCTCGACCGGGATCTCGTCGAGGAAGCGCGAGCGCATCCCGTACTGCGTCGCGCCGAAGACGGCTCGCCGCCGCGCGCTCGTGAGATACAGGCCGCGCATCGCCCGCGTGACGCCGACGTACATGAGCCGCCGCTCCTCCTCCAGGCCGCCCTCGTCGAGCGCGCGCGAGTGCGGGAAGACGCCCTCCTCCATCCCGGCCATGAAGACGATCGGGTACTCGAGGCCCTTGGCGTTGTGCATCGTCATCAGCGTCACGAGCCCCTCGTCGTCGCGAATCGTGTCGGCGTCCGCCACGAGCGCGACCTGCTGGAGGAAGACGTCGAGCGTGTCCTCCCCCGGCTCGGCGGAGGCGTCGAACTCGCGCGCGCGCTCGACGAGCTCGGCGAGGTTCTCCTCGCGACCCTGCGCCTCGATCGTGCGCTCCGCCTTCAGGGCGTCGATGAAGCCGACCTCGTGCAGCAGCGCCTCGAGCAGGTCGCCGACCGGGACGTGCTGCTCGGTGCGCGCGCGCAGCTCGGTCATCGTGTCCATGAAGCGCCCGATCGCGCGGAGGGCGGCGGTGCCGAGGCCCGGCACCGCGGCGGCGTCGGCGGCCGCGTCCCAGATGCTGATGCCCATGCTGTCGGCGTAGGCGAGCACGCGCGACAGCGACGTCTGGCCGATCCCGCGCCGCGGCGAGTTGACGATCCGCGAGAAGGACACGACGTCCTGCGGGTTGCCGAGCACGGTCAGGTAGGCGATGGCGTCCTTGATCTCGGCGCGCTCGTAGAACTTCGGGCCGCCGATGACCTGGTAGCCGATGCTGCGCCGCACGAGCAGGTCCTCGATGACCCGCGACTGCGCGTTGGTCCGGTAGAACACCGCGATCTCGGCACGAGATGCACCCTCGTCGACGAGCCGCTCGATCTCGCCGACGACGTAGCGCGCCTCGGCGTGCTCGTCGTCGAGCTCGCGGATCGTGACCTTGTCGCCGTCCCCGTGATCGGTCCACAGCGTCTTGGGCTTCTGGTCGCGGTTGTTCGCGATGACCGCGTTGGCGGCGGACAGGATCGTCTGCGTCGAGCGGTAGTTCTGCTCGAGCTTGATGACGTGAGCGTCGACGTAATCGTCCTCGAAGTCGAGGATGTTCGAGATGTCGGCGCCGCGGAAGCCGTAGATGCTCTGGGCGTCGTCGCCGACGACGGCGAGGTTGCGATGCTCGCTCGTGAGCAGCTGGAGCCAGCGGTACTGCACGGCGTTCGTGTCCTGGTACTCGTCGACGAGCACGTGGCGGAACGTCGTCGTGTAGCGGTCGCGGACCTCCTGGAAGAGCTGCAGGACGTTCACCGCGTTGACGAGCAGGTCGTCGAAGTCCATCGCGTTCATGCGGTGCAGCTCGCGCTCGTAGAGCGCGAAGGCGTCGGCGACGGTCTGCTCGAAGTACGAGCCGACGAGCTCCTTGTAGGCCTCCGCGTCGCGCAGCTTGTTCTTCGCGTCGGAGATCTGGTGGTGCACCGCCGCCGGCGGGAAGCGCTTCGTGTCGACCCCGAGCTCGTCGAGGTTGCGCTTGACGAGGCGCCGCGCGTCGGCCTGGTCGTAGATCGTGAACTGGCGGGTGTAGCCGAGCCGCTGCGCCTCGGCGCGGAGCATTCGCGCGCACGCGGCGTGGAAGGTCATGACCCACATCGCCCGCGTGCGGCGCCCGAGCAGCAGCTCGACGCGCTCGCGCATTTCCTGCGCGGCCTTGTTCGTGAACGTGATCGCGAGGATCTCGTTGGCGCGCGCCTGGCCGGTGCGCTCGAGGTACGCGATGCGGTGCGTGAGCACGCGCGTCTTGCCCGACCCGGCGCCGGCGAGGATCAGCAGCGGCCCCTCGCCATGGATGACGGCCTCGCGCTGCGGCTCGTTGAGGTCGACGAGCAGCGCGTCGGCGCGCGAAGGGGTGCCGGAGCCGGCCATGTGGCCGGCGGAGGCGGGACCCCAGGGGTTCTCGGCGGTGCCGGGCATCGACCTCCCAGGATAGGCCCGGCACCGGAGCCACCAGCGTCCTCTAGCGTGCCGACGATGACCGGGCTCTGCGACGAGGTTCGCGAGACGTGCGCGCGGATCGCCGCCGGCGCGCAGTGGGTGAGCATCGACCTCGACGCGCTCGGGCAGCTCGAGCCGGGCCCGCCGCCCGCGCTGGACCCCGAGCGCCACTACCTCGAGGGCTCAGAGGCCGACGTCGCGATGTACATGCTCGTCGTCGACGCGGTGAACTTTGGCTCGGGCTGGTTTCCGACGCTGCGCAAGCGCCCGCTGCACTCGGGCTACTTCACGGTCGCCGCGTCGATCGCCGACCGCTTCCGCGCGCACGGCGCCTGGACGCCGGCGCAGCTGCGGGCGATGCGCACCGATGAGGTCGCCGGCGTCGTCGGGCAGCGCCGCGACCACGAGCTCATGGCGCTCTACGCCCAGGCGCTGCGCTCGCTCGGCGCCTTCCTCGGCGAGGGCGGCGCGCTCGACGTCATCGATCAGGCCGGTGGCTCGGCCGAGCGCCTCGCCGGCCAGCTCGCCGCCGGCATGGCGCTGTTCGCCGACCGCGGCTTCTACAAGCGCGCCCAGATCGTCCCGTCCGACCTCGCGCTCGCCGCTGTCGCGACGTTCGCCGACCTGCACCGCCTGACGATCTTCGCCGACAACGTCGTCCCCCACGTCCTGCGCTGCGACGGCGTGCTGCGCTACGACGACGGGCTTGCCGCGCATATCGACGCCGGCCGGGCGCTGCGTCCCGGCCAGCAGGAGCGCGAGATCCGCGCGTGCGCCGTCCACGCCTGCGAGCTCATCGGGCAGCGCGCGCAGACAACCGCCCGCGAGCTCGACAACTGGCTATGGAACCGCGGCCAGGCGGCGGAGTACAAGGCGCGCCCGCGGCATCGCTGCCGAACGGTGTATTACTAGCCCCCCGCCGGGCTGGGCCCCTGCACCGGCCGCAGCTCGTGGACCTGGGCCTTGGTCTCGCTCTCGACGCCCGACAGCTCGGCGACCGTGCGCTCGAGCTCGCCGATGCGCTCCGACATGCCCTTGATCGCGTCGGCGATCGGGTCGGGCAGGTGGATCCAGTCGACGTCCGGTCCCTCCGGCCTGCGCCCCTCGACGCGCACGGGGTGGCCGGGGTTGCCGACGACCGTGGAGTTCGGCGGCACGTCGTTGATGACGACGCTGTTGGCGCCGACCTTCGCGCCGTGGCCCACGGTGATCGCGCCGAGCAGCTTGGCGCCCGCGCCGACGGTCACGTTGTCCTCGAGCGTCGGGTGGCGCTTGCCGGTGGCAAACCCGGTGCCGCCGAGCGTCACGCCCTGAAACAGCGTCACGTCGTCGCCGATCTGTGCCGTCTCGCCGATGACGACGCCCGCGCCGTGGTCGATGAAGAAGCCCTGGCCGATCTGCGCCGCCGGGTGGATCTCGATGCCGGTGACCGTGCGGTTCACCATCGCGATCGAGCGCGGCACGAACGGGACGCCCACGGAGTGCAGGCCGTGCGCGACGCGGTGCAGCAGCAGCGCCTGCACGCCCGGCCACTGCGTGAGGATCTCCGAGCTGCCGGCACCGCGCGCGGCGGGATCGCGGGCCTGGGCCGCGGCGACGTCGCGGCGAACCTCGCCGATCACGCGCGAGAGGGTCCCGATTCCGAGCATCCCGTCAAGCGTAACGAGGCGGGCAGCCGGGCAGCCGCACATTGCGGAGTTGGCGCGTTTCTACGGGGCGAAGAACGGCGTCGAGACGTACCGCTCGCCGGAGTCGGGCAGCACGACGACGATGCGCTGCCCCTGCGACTCGGGGCGCCGCCCGATCTCCATCGCCGCCGACAGCGCCGCGCCGCCCGAGATGCCCAGCAGCGCGCCCTCGCGGCGCGCGGCCAGGCGCGCCGTGTTGATCGCGCTCTCGTCGGTCACCGCGATGATCTCGTCGATGACCTCGCGGTTGAGGACCTCAGGGATGAAGCCCGCCCCGATCCCCTGGATCTTGTGCGGCCCGGGAGGACGGCCCGACAGGACCGCCGAGCTTGCCGGCTCGACGGCGATCAGCCGCACGTTCGGATCGCGCTCCTTCAGGAACTCGCCGACGCCGGTGATCGTGCCGCCGGTCCCGACGCCGCAGACCACGACGTCGATGTCCTCATCCAGCGCCACCCACAGCTCGGGCCCCGTCGTCCGGCGGTGCGCGTCCGGGTTCGCCGGGTTGGAGAACTGGTCGGGCAGGAAGACGTCGTCGCGCGTCGCCATCGCGCGGGCCGCGTCGACCGCCTCGTTCATCCCGCCCAGCGACTCCGTGATCTCCACGCGCGCGCCGTAGAGGCGCAGCAGCCCCTCGCGCTCGCGGCTCATCCCCTGCGGGAGCGTCAGGACCAGGTCATAGCCCTTCGCCGCACAGACGAACGCGAGCGCGATGCCGGTGTTCCCGGACGTCGCCTCGACGATCGTCGTGCGTCCGGGCTCGATCTTGCCCTCGGCCTCCGCCGCCTCGATCATCGCGACGCCGATGCGGTCCTTGACGCTGCCGCCCGGATTGAACGCCTCGAGCTTGCCGAAGAGTCGCACGCCCTCCGGGGCGATGCGCGCGAACTCGACCATCGGCGTCCGGCCTACGTGGTCGGCAATGTTGACCGGAATTCTCGCCATTTCGGCGACGAGCGTATCCGCACCGCGAAGCGGCAGTCTCAGCGACGGCAGCGCAGCGTCCCGGAATCGAGCACGCGGCCGGGGGCCGAGATGAAGGCGTACGACGCCTTGCCCGGGCTCAGGCGCAGCCGCAGCGCCCCTTCGCGCTCGTCGTCGGAGAATGCGACGCGGTCGTCGCTGCGGTCCACGCCGTATGAGCTGTGACCACCGGCGCCGGAGACGAACGTCGTGATCCCGTCGATCGGATGCAGCCGCTGCATGTCGTGGTCGTGCCCGTTGAGCACGATCGCCGCGCGGCCGCGCAGCGCGCTCCAGATCGGCTCCATGTCGGCCTGATCGCCATGTCGCCCCGCGCTGTGGCGCGGCCGGTGCCAGAACGCGATCCGGCACGTCCCACCCCGCTCGCGCAGCTGCGCGCGCAGCCAGCGCTCCTGCGGCGACCCCGTGCCGTGATCGGACTCCGAGTTCAAGCTCAGGATCCGCCAACCGCCCGCGCTGAACGCGTACCACGACGCGGTGCGCGTGCGATCGAGCGCGGTACGCCAGTAGGGGTCGTAGCCGCTCGCGTGGTTGGGCCAGTCGTGGTTGCCGGGCGTCGGCGCGGTGCGGCGGGCGAGCCGGCCGTACGTCGACGCGAAGTTGGCTCGGAACTGCTTCGCCGTCCCGTGCTCGTAGACGTCCCCGAGGTACAGCAGCCGGTCAAAGCGCGACGACGCGATGCGGTCGGCCACGGCGCGGCCGCGCCTGCTCGCATCGCCGTCCCCGACCGCCCAGATCGTCGCGCGATCCCCTGCAACAGAGCGCACGAACGCAAACCCGCCGGCGCCCGTCGGCGGGTTCGTCAGCGCCGACTCGATGGCCTCCTTGACGCCGAACGCGACCGCCACGCCGATGACGATGCCGAGCAGCGCGCCGATCATCCGCGGCGTTATCGCGCCTGCAGCGTGGCCCATGTCCGTGGATGCTCGCACGCGCGAGCCCGCGGCAAGGCACCTCAACCACCCTGCGAGCGCAGCCGCGGAAGCGGCCGCCCCGGCGGCGGCGGGTCGGCGCGCAGCAGCTCGGGAACCGTGACGAGATGATAGTGGCGCGCCCGCAGCCGGCCGATGAGCTTCGGTATCGCCTTGACGGTCTGGGAGCGGTCGCCACCGCCGTCATGCAACAGCACGATGGCGCCGGGGCGGGCCTGCGCGACCACCCGCTGGACGATCTGCTCGACCCCGGGCTTGCCGTAGTCCTTCGAGTCGATCGACCACATCACCATGAGCAGCCCCAGGCGCCTGGCCTGGTCGAGCGTCGTCGCGTTGAACGACCCGTAGGGCGGGCGGAACAGCAGCGGCCGCGGCAATCCGTACCTGGCGAGCCACTGCATCGGGGCGAGGAGCTCGTCGTGCTGCGTGGAGGCCGGCAGCCGCGCGAGCCGCCGGTGGCTCTCGGTGTGGTCGCCGACCGCGTGGCCGCGCCGGATCTGCGCGATCGTCGCGTTGTGAAACGTGCGCTCCTGGCTGCCGATGAAGAAGAACGTCGCCCGCGCGTTGCGCCGGTTGAGCGCGGCCAGGACCTTCGGCGTGTATGACCCCGGCCCGTCGTCGAACGTCAGCGCGATCAGGCGCTTCTTGCCGCCGCCGCGAGCGACGAACGGCGTACGGGCGAGCACGTTGCGGACGGCCTGGTCCAGCTCGGCGGGCGCCGGTGCGGGGTTCGCGGCCGGCACCGTGCCCGCAGCGCGCACATGCGAGCTCCGTGCGTGTGGCGTCGAGGGCGCCGCCGCGCGCTCGCCATCAGCCTGGTCCCGATGTGCGAACTGCGCCACCAGGACCGCGCTGCTGGCCACCACGAGCAGCGCCCCAACTCGGCGGCTCAGGGCATCCGTATGCACCGCCTCGCACGTTAGGCACCCGAGCGGGCTCGGGTGCCCAGTGCACGAAGCCGTGCGTCAGATGTCGTGTGCCGCGCGCTACCGCGTGACGTTCGTCAGAGCGTTGGCGACCTTCTCCAACGCACCGTTGATGCCGCGCAGCTCGGGCTCGATCGGCCGCAGCTGGTCATCGATCGCGTGCACGCCGATGCGGATGAGGCCGACGGTCGAGGCGATCTTCTGCAGGGTCCCGGTGATCGCCAGCAGGTAGGCGGCGAGGACGAGGACGAGGAGCAGGACCTCGACCAGGGTCACGACGATCAGGACGGTGTTCATTGGTCGCTCCTCTTGCTATCCATGATGGTTGAGCTCCTCAACGAGCCCTTCGCCCGACTGGCGCGTGTTTTTCAGCAGATACGTCGAGGCCGTGTACTTGACGACGTTCTTGCCGCTGACCCACGTGGTCCAGATGTTGTCGTGCAGCGAGACAACTGCGCGTCGCAGCAGCTCGAGCAGGGCGATGACGACGAGAAGCACGACGGCGCCGATGATGAGGGTGTACAGCCACGCAGACTGGTTGTCTGACATGGCGACTGTGAGTGCGCCCGACATCAGCGCCACCCTGCGCTTCCTGGGGGCCGGCCGGGCGCGGGGAAGACCTCACCCTGGAGCTCGGTATTGACCGGCAGGCCGAGCTTCTGCATGTACGCGACAGCCAGCGGCGGAACGGAGTTCGCGAGCTGCTGGGTTCGACCCAGCTGCTCGGGCCCTCTGACTCCGTGCGCGAGCATCGGCGCGGTGTTCGCGTCCTGCACGTCGGCCGAGATCTTGCGCAGCGGGGTCAGCACGCCCTGCAGCAGCCAGATCACGACGAAGAAGACGACCAGTCCAACCGTGAGGCCGACGATGGCCAGGACGGCGACGGTCGTACTGACGGCGGGGGTCATGGCCGCCACCCCGGCGACGTCGAGTACCTGTCGTCGGCGGCGCCCTTCTCGCCGCGCGCGATGCGCAGGCCGCGCGTGATCGTCTTCACGTGGTTGTTCGTCGTGCCGACGTCGTGCAGCGGCCGCGTCTTGCGGGCGATCGAGTCCAGATCGCCAATGAGTTCCTTTGCGCTCCCGTCGATCTTCCGGGCAAGCGCCGTGATCGTCAGTAGGAGCACCGCGACGAGCAGGACGACCACAGCGCCGACGACCCACCCGACGGTCCACCATTGCGACAGCGCGGTAGTCACGCTCCCGCCCTCGCATCCGCCATAAGCCCGAATATGGGCAACACGATGACCGCCCCCAAGAAGAAGTGAAACAAACCCGATTTTGAGACAGACTGGTCCGTAGCCGCAGACCGGCCGTCACGCCACGACCATAACAGGAAACCCGACGGGCGCAAGATCTCGATCTAAATGTGATACATCGCCACGCCGGCGTCGCGCGCCTCGCGCTCGACGATGTCGGCGAGCGTCGTGCTCTGCAGCACGGCGCGGGCGGCCGCGGCCGCCTCCCCGATGACTCCTTCGGCGTCGCGGCCGAAGGGACCGTCGAGCAGCTCGACGACCTCGAGGACCGTAATCTCCGCCAGCGGCCGGGCGAACGTGTAGCCGCCCTTCACCCCGCGCTGGGAGTTCAGCAGCCCGGCACGCCGCAGCGCGGCGAACAGCTGCTCGAGGAACTGCACCGGGATGTCGCGGCGGCGGGCGAGCTCGCCGATCGGCACGGGACCGGATCCCGAGCGCCCGAGCTCCGCGAGCGCCTGCAGGGCGTATGGCGACTTCGTGGTGATCGAGATCATCGCTCTACGCTCACTGTATGCGACTCGTCAGCCGGTACGGCCCGCCGCTGGCGGTCATGGCGCTCATCTTCGCCTTCTCCGCGCAGCCGGACCTCAGCACCGGCCTCGGCCCGTGGGACTTCATCGCGCGCAAGCTCAGCCACGTCACGATCTACGCGATCCTGTGGCTCACGCTGGCGCGTGCGACGGACTGGCGCCGGCCGGTCGCGGCCACCGTCCTCGCACTGCTCTACGCAGCCAGCGACGAGCTGCACCAGTCCTTCGTCGCCGGGCGTCACGGTACGCCGGTCGACGTCGCGATCGACGCCGTCGGCATGGGCCTTGCCGCGCTCGCCTGGATGCGGGCACGCCAACGCCGCGGCGGGCGACCTGGGCCACCCTGGCCGCGGCGATGGAGCGGGAGGAGAACCCTTACAGCCAGCCGCGCTCGGTAGCGATGAGGACCGCTTGCGCCCGATCCACTGCTCCGAGCTTTCCGTAGATGTTGTGCAGGTGCGTGCGCACCGTCGACGTCGAGAGCTGAAGCTCCGCCGCGATCTGCTTGTAGACCTTGCCCTCGGCCAGGCGCTTGAGCACCTCGAGCTCGCGCCCTGACAGCGGGCACGGGTCGATCTGGCGCGGGCGCCCGGACGTCGGGTACGGCAGGTCGTACATGACCGACCGCAGCTCGTTCGGGCCCAGGCCGACGGCGCGAGCCGTCTTGAGCAGCGCCTTGGGCGACACGTGCTCGCCGTGGGCGTAGTGGGCGAGCATGTCGGCGAGGCGCACGAAGGCCGCCTCTCCGGTGACGTCCTCGGAGTGATGGCGCTCGATCGCGGAGGCGACCGCGCTCGGCATGCCCCAGCGGCGGGCGAGCACACCGCCGACGAGGGCGTGGTCGACGCCGAGCTCGCGGCGCTCGCGGTGGATGCGCTCCTCGGGGGTGCGCGCGTCGCCGTGGACCTGGCCGGGGTAGCCGGGGTACGCGTGGGTCAGGACGAGCTTGCCGATGTCGTGCAGGAGCGCGGTGACCATGAGGCGGTCGCGATGCTCGTAGCCGGCCTCCTGGGCGAGGCGGTCGGCCGCGCGCTGCGTCGCCACGCCGTGCAGGCGGAAGCGCTCGGGCGCGGCGTCCCACAGCGAGGAGCGCTCGAAGAAGTCGAAGGTGCGCGCCCGGCTTGCGAGCGCCTGGACGGACTCCGGTGAGAGGATCTCGACGGCCTTGACGACCGACTCGACGCGACCGCGGCGCGGCCCGTCGATCTGGTTGGCCAGGCGCATGACGCTGATGACGAGCGCGATGTCCGATTCGACCGTCGCGACGACGTCAGCGGGCGAGACGCGATCGGCGTTGACGAGCCGCAGCAGGCGGTTGCGCGACTCGGCGAGGGCGGGGAAAGCTTCGAGCGCCTCGAACGCAGCAGTCAGACGGCGGCCGTGGCCCTCGTTGTGATGACGCTGTGCTGCGGCGCTGCTGGGCTCGGCGGGCACGGCTGAGGCTGTGAGGCTCATTCGGCGGTCCCTTGCCTTCGTAGTTGGGGATCGGGTTGACAGTCCCCCTATCGGCAGCTCTGGACAGATGGTTGAGCGCGATTTTCAAACGCGGTAGTCCTCGAGCGCGCGATCGATGCGCTGCAGCGCTTCGTCGCGCCCGAGCACGACGAGAGTCTCGAAGATTCCAGGGGAAACCGCTCTCCCTGCGAGTGCCACGCGCACCGGCTGAAAGACGTTCTTGGGTTTCGTCCCGCGCGCGGCGACGACGCCTTCCAGCGCGTCCTTGACCGTTTCGTACGTGAACGGGTCGACGCCTGACAGCGCGTCACGCGCCTCGCGCAGGGCGCCGACCCCCTCCTCGTCGAGCCATTTCGCACGCGCCTGCGGATCGTCGGCGGGCCCGTCGAAGATGAAGCCCGCGAGCGGCCAGAAGTCCGCGAGGGTCTGCATCTTCTCGCTCGAGATGTCGACGGCGCCGCGCAGCCCCTCCCGCCCGGTGAACGCCTCGAGCCGCGCGGTCAGCTCCTCGGCGGGCAGCTCGCGCAGGTAGCGGCCGTTGAGCCAGCGCAGCTTGTGCTCGTCGAACTGCGCGGGGTTCTTCGAGACGCGCTCGATGCTGAAGCGCTCGATGAGCTCGTCAGTCGAGAGGATCGTCTCGTCGTCCTCGCTGCCCCAGCCGAGCAGGGCGATGTAGTTCAGCACCGCCTCGGGGAGGTAGCCCGCGTCGCGCAGCTCCTGGACGGAGGCCGCGCCGTGGCGCTTGGAGAGCTTCTTGCCGTCGGGCCCGTGCAGGAGCGGGAGGTGCGCGTACACGGGCTGGGGCGCGCCGAGCGCCTCGAGCACGAGCAGCTGTTTGGGCGTGTTGGAGAGGTGGTCCTCGCCGCGGATGACGTGCGTGATGTCGGCGTCGAGGTCGTCGACGGCGACGGCGAAGTTGTAGAGGACGCTGCCGTCGGCCCGGGCGATGACCGGGTCGTCGAGGTGCTCGTGCGCGAACGTCGTGTCGCCGCGGATGACGTCGTGCACGACGGTCGACCCCTCGTCGGGGACGCGCAGGCGCACCGCCCCCTCCCCCTCGTCCTCGCCGCGGAAGCCGCGCTCTGCGCCGTGCTGGGCCTTGTACGCCGTGACGTCGTCGCCCGTGGCGGTCGAGCGATAGGCGTGTCCCTCGTCGAGCAGCCGCGCGAGCAGCTCCTGATGGCGGTCGGAGCGCGACACCTGGCTGATCGGCCCCTCGTCGTAGTCGAGCGCGAGCCAGTGCAGCGCGTCGAGGATCTGCTCGACGTTCTCCGGAGTGGAGCGCTCGCGGTCGGTATCTTCGATCCGCAGGACGAGCGTGCCGCCGGCATGCCGCGCGAGGAGCCAGTTGTAGAGCGCGGTGCGGGCGCCGCCGATGTGCAGCGCGCCGGTGGGGGAAGGAGCGAAGCGGACTCTCATGTGCAGTCACCCTAGATTGCAGCGATGCTGATCGGCGCCCATGTCTCCCCGGCCGGCGGACCGGCGAAGGCGGTCGAGCGCGGGATCGAGCGCGGCGCGAACGCGATCCAGATCTTCAACCAGAACCCGCGGGCGTGGAAGCCGCGCGAGTACACGGCCGACGAGATCGCGGCCTATCACGCGGCCATCGCCGCGTCGGACGTCGACGCGCTACTCATCCATGCCGTGTACCTGCTCAACTGCGCCTCCGAGGACCCCGAGATCCGTGCGAACACGCTGCGGTCGCTGACGGCCTCCCTCCGCGCCGGGGATCTGCTCGCCGCGCACGCGGTCGTGCTGCACGCCGGCTCGGCGAAGACGGGCGACGTCGACGCGGCGATCGCGCGCGCCGGCGAGGTCATCGCCGAGGCGCTCGCCGAGTCGGAGGGCTGCGCGCTGCACCTGGAGAACACCGCTGGGGCCGGCGGCACGCTCGGGCGCTCGTTCTCGGAGCTCGCGAAGCTCATCGAGGTGGGTGGCGGCGACGAGCGGCTGGGCGTCTGCCTCGACTCGTGCCACCTGCTCGCCTCGGGCTTTGAGATCCGCACCGAGGAGGCGCTCGGCGAGGTGCTCGACGATTGCGTCGAGCACGTCGGCCTCGAGCGGCTCGGCTCGCTGCACCTCAACGACTCGCAGACGCCGCTGGGCTCGAACGTCGACCGCCACGCGACCGTCGGCGCGGGCGAGCTCGGCGACGACGGCTGCGCGGTGTTCCTGTCGGAGCCGCGCTTCGACGGCCTCCCGCTCGTGCTCGAGACGAAGGCGACCGCTGAGCAGATTGCGCTGACGCGCGAGCTGCGAGCGCGCGGCCTGGCGGATCGCGCCGCCCGCTAGCGCTAGGACTCGCCCTCGCGCTCGTCCTGGAGGCGCTCGTCGAGCTCCTCCTCGATCGAGGCGTCGATCTCGTCGGGATCGCCGAACAGGTCGATGTCCTCGTCATCGGCAAGGGGTGCCTCGGGATCGCGTTCCATGTGACGCCTCCTCCTACTCGGGGCTCAGAGACCTACCCATTTGGGGCAATGAGTTCTCGCTCGACCGAGCTCCAGCAGCCGCCGCCGCTGGATCCCGTGCCGACGCCGAGCGTGCGCGGGCGCGATTCCTGACCGCCGTTCCGGGTAAGCGAAGGGCATGCGTTCCGTTCGAGAGACCTACGACCTGCCCAAGCGTCCGCCGCTGCCGTTCCGCCAAGTGGTCGTGATGTTCGTCATCCCGCTCGCCGCGCTCGTGCTGTGGCTGGTGCTGCCCCACTCGCCGATCACGGTCGTGGTGCTCGCGATCGCGCTGCTCGTCGCCGTGTTCCTGGGCGTCGGCATCGTCCTGCGCTCGCGCGAGCTCGACGCGAAGCCCGGCCGGGAGCCGGTGACGCCGCCGAGCACCGAGCACGGCTGAGCGATCGTGGCCTAACCCTCGGGCTGAGCCTCAGACCGTCAGCGCCGCCGGCCCGAGGATCTGCTCGAGCTCAGCGCGCAGCGTCGGCGTCGGTGCAACCTTGTAGGACGGGCCGAGGCGCAGCGTGCGCGGGTCGCCGCCGTTCATGTGGACCTCCAGCACGACCTCCGACTCGCCCGGGTAGTCGACGAGCAGCCGCTTGAGGTCGTCGATGACCGAGGCCGGCAGGCCTGCGGCGGCGAGCCGCACGCGCAGCGGGACCGGTCCGGCGAGGCGCTTGGCGGCGCTCGTCTTCGCCCGCTCCACCTCCTGCGCCGTCGGCTCGAACGGCTCGGCGGTCTGCACGACGAGGCACGTCTTGTCGGCGTCCTTGTGGTCGACGCGCGCGCGCACGATCACGACGGAATCGATGCCCAGCGCGCCCTCGTACTCCGCCAGCGCCTTGCCGAACACGAGGATCTCGACCGAGCCCTCGAGGTCGTCGAGCGTCGCGAACATCATCGGATCGCCGTTGCGGGTGCGGATCTTCTTTGCCGCCGTGATGATCCCGCCGGCGCTGACCCACTCCTTGTCGGGGCGGCCGGCGAGCTCGGCGAGCGAGCAGTCGACGCGCTCGCGCAGCGCCTCGCGGACCTGCTTGAGCGGGTGGGCCGAGATGAACAGGCCGATCGACTCCTTCTCGACCGCGAGCAGCTCGGGCTGGTCGAACTCCTCGGTGGGGATCGGCGGGTGCGCGGGCGCGGCGAACGCGGCCGCCGCGCCGTTCGAGCTGCCGTTCCCATCGCCGCTCGGGCTGTCGCCCATGTCGAACATGTCGAAGATCGAGCCCTGGCCGATCTCGAGGTCCTGCTGGGCCTTCTGGCCCGCGCCCTGCGCCTGCTCGAGCACCATCAGCATGCCCTTGCGCGTCGCGCCCGTCGACCCGAACGCGCCGCACTTGATGAGCGCCTCGATCGCCTTCTTGTTGACGGCTCGGGCGTCCACGCGGGCACAGAAGTCCCACAGCGACTCGAACGGGCCGCCCTCGCCGCGCGCGGCCTTGATCGCCTCGACCGCGGCGTAGCCGACGCCCTTGACGGCATCCAGGCCGAAGCGGATGTTGCCGTCCGAGACGACGAAGTCGTGGTCGGACTCGTTGACGTCGGGCGGGAGGATCTCGATGCCCATCTGCTCGGCCTGGGTGGCGAAGAACGGCACCTTGTCCTTCGTCGACATGACGCTCGAGATGAGCGCCGCCATGTACTCCGCCGGGTAGTTGGCCTTCAGCCAGGCGGTGCGGTAGGCGATGAGGCCGTAGCAGGCGGCGTGCGAGCGGTTGAAGGAGTAGTCGGCGGACTTGACGTTCGTGGCCCACAGCTGCTCGGTGACGGCCGGGCTCGTGCCCGAGGCGCGGCAGCCCGCGCGGAACTCGGGCTCGAGCTTGGCCATCGCCTCGCGGTTCTTCTTGCCGATCGCCTTGCGCAGGTCGTCGGCCTTCGCGCCCGAGAAGCCGGCGATCGTCTTGGCGATCTGCATCGACTGCTCCTGGTAGAGGATCACGCCCTTCGTCGCTGCGGTGATCGGGCGCAGGCGCTCGTCGGGGAACTCGATCGACTCGGGGTTGCGCTTCCCGCGGGCATAGGTCGGGATCTGGTCCATCGCCCCCGGGCGGTACAGCGCGTTGAGCGCGACGAGGTCGTCGAACTCCGTCGGGCGCACGTTGCGAAGCGCCTTCTGCATGCCCTCGGACTCGAACTGGAAGACGCCGATCGAGTCGCCGCTGCCGAGCATCTCGTACGTGCGCGCGTCGTCGAGCGGGAGGGTCGTCATGTCCGGGCGCGTGCCCGTCGAGCGCTCGATGATGTCCAGCGCGTCCTCGATGACGTCGAGGTTGCGCAGGCCGAGGAAGTCCATCTTCAGCAGGCCGAGCTGCTCGACGGGCTTCATCGAGAACTGCGTGACGATCTTGAAGATCTTGTTGCCGTCGGCGTCGACCTGATTGGAGTCGGCGAGCTGGAGCGGCACGATGTCGGTCAGCGGCCCCTCGGCGATGACGACGGCGGCCGCGTGGATCGAGGAGTTGCGGACGATGCCCTCCAGGCCACGCGCGACGTCGACGATCTGCTTCGCGGTCGGGTCGGAGTCGTAGGCCAGGCGCAGCGGCTCGCCCTGCTTCAGGCAGTCGTCGAAGGACGGCGAGCGCCCCATGATCGGGTCGGGGATGAGCTTCGCCAAGCGGTCGCCGACGCCGTAGTCGTGTTCGAGGACGCGCGCGGCGTCGCGCGTGGCGGCACGCGGGAACATCTTGCCGAAGGTCACGATCTGAGCGACCGACTCGCGGCCGTACTTCTCGACCACGTAGCGCATCACCTGCTCGCGGCCGCGGACGGAGAAGTCGATGTCGATGTCGGGCATCGACACGCGCTCGGGGTTCAGGAAGCGCTCGAAGAGCAGGTCGTAGCGCAGCGGGTCGACGTCCGTGATCTGCAGGCAGTAGGCGACGATCGAGCCGGCCGCCGAGCCGCGGCCGGGCCCGACGGCGATGCCGTTGTCCTTCGCGTAGCGGATGAAGTCCCAGACGATGAGGAAGTACGCGTCGAAGCCCATCCGGTTGATGACCTCGAGCTCCATCTCCATGCGCTCGGTCGCAGCGGCCGGCGGCGGGTCCCCGTAGCGCGCGTGCAGGCCCTCCTCCACACGCGCGCGCAGGTATGAGGGCTCGGGCTCGCCATCCGGCGTCGGGTACGCGGGGATGAGCTGCTTGCCGAGCTCGATCTCGACGTCGCAGCGCGCGGCGATCTCGACGGTCGAGGCGAGCGCCTCCGGCCAGGGCTCGAACGACCCCGCCATCTCCTCGTTGGACTTCAGGAAGAACTCGTTCGTGTCGAACGTCATCTTCGGCGACTTCAGCGTCGACTTCGTCTGCACGCACAGCAGCGCCGTGTGGTGGTGGTAGTCCTCCTTGCGCAGGTAGTGCACGTCGGCGGTGCCGACGATCGGCCGCCCCTTCTCGCGAGCGATCCTCACGATGCCCTCGTTCGCCCTGTCCTGCTCGGCGAGGCCGTTGCGCTGCACCTCGAAGTAGACGTCCTCGGGGCCGAAGACCTCGATGAGGTCGTCGGCGTGGGCGCGCGCCTCGTCCTCGCGGCCGTCGATGAGCCGCTGGCAGAAGCGCGAGGCGAGGCAGCCCGTCAGCGCGATGATGCCGTCGCCGTAGCGGTCCAGGACGCTGAGGTCGACGGTCGGCTTGCCGCGGTTCAGGCCGTTGAGGAAGCCGGCGCTCGAGAGCTTGACGAGGTTGCGGTAACCGGCGTTCGTCTCGGCGAGCAGCGTCAGGTGGTTGTGCTCGTGGCGCCCGCGGGCGGCCTGGTCGTCGACGAGGTAGATCTCGCAGCCGAGGATCGGCTTGATCGCGTGCTTCTTGCAGGCGAGGTAGTGCTCGACGGCGCCGTTCATGACGCCGTGGTCGGTGAGCCCGAGCGCCGGCTGCCCGAACGCCGCCGCCCGCTCCGCGAGCGCGTCGATCTTGCACGCCCCGTCGAGCAGCGAGTACTCGGAATGGACGTGCAGGTGGGCGCAGGAGGAGGCGGTCACGGACGGTCGAGGATAGGCGTAGGGGCGGACGTGGCGAGGCGGCCCAGCACGTCGTTCCCGCACATTGCGTCCGCAGTGTTGGCACAGACCGCGCGCCACGTGTGACGAGTGGCGCGCCAGGCTGTCGCCCTGGGGATCGAAGTGGATATCGACCGCGTACTTCGCGGTTTTCGCCCAACTGGCCAGCCGGACATCGATCTGGCAGAGCTCGCCACGCTGCAGGACGGGATCGTCGACGACATGCAGCTGTTTGCGCTGCGATTCGGTCGCGACGCAATCCAGTGGCGGGTGCGGTCGGGCAGGCTGCACCGCATCCACCCCGGTGTGTACGCCGTC
Organism: Solirubrobacteraceae bacterium; assembly: GCA_050696955.1. Classification (GTDB taxonomy): domain Bacteria; phylum Actinomycetota; class Thermoleophilia; order Solirubrobacterales; family Solirubrobacteraceae; genus CADCVQ01. Next base: position 18,284 of record JBOGYT010000203.1, read on the forward strand.
GGCCACCACGCGCTGTCGCTGCGGGCGCGCTGGCGTGCGGGGGTGATGGCCTGTGGCCCCGGAGCGCTGCTCAGCCACCGCGATGCAACGCAACTGTGGGGCCTCCTTCGGTCGAACCGATCGCTCATCGAGGTGACGGTCCCAACCGATCGAGGGCGGCGCGTCCGGGGAGTCCAGATACACATCGCGCGTCGGCTCATGCCCCAGGACCGCCGGGAATGCGAGGGCATCCCATGCGTGTCCGTGCCCATGGCGCTCCTCAACCGTGCGGCTGTCGAGCCACGCAGGAGGGTCGAGCGCGCGTGCGATGAATGCGAGGTGCAACGGCTCTTCGATCTGCGCGCGATCGAAGAGCTGCTCGCACGGTCCCGGGCTGCCTCGGGACAACGCTGACCCGGACCGAGTTCGAGGAGTTGATGCTGGGACTGTGCCGCGGTGCTGCCGTGCCCGAGCCGCTGGTCAACCAGGACGTGCTGGGCGGCTCGGGCCGGTGGCACGAGGTGGACTTCCTGTGGCCGGAGCAGCGCCTCATCGTCGAGACCGACGGCAACGCATTTCACTCGACGCGACGATCGATCGAGCGTGATCGGCGCAAGGAGGCCGACCTCGTGCGGGCGGGCTACCGGGTGCCAGGGCTCACGTGGTCGCAGATCGAGCATGCCCCGGAGGAGGTCGTGCGCATGCTGCGAGCCGCACTGCGCGGCTGATGACGATCGAATGGATGAACGCCGCGCATATCGCGGTGTTCATCCAACTCGTCGTGAGACCGCGCGCGCCGCGGACTACGACTCGCGGCGCGTGGCGGCGATCGCCAGCGCACTGACCGCGCTGACCACGAGTGCGCCCGCCATGACGCGGCGCGACGGGATGAGCCTGCCGTAGCGGCGGCGCACGTACCAACTGGCGCCCTTCCAGACGGCGAAGCCGAGGAGCTTGTAACGCATGGGTCGATGGTACCCCTGTCGCGCGGCAGCGACGCATGTTTATGTGTCTTTGTCGCGCGCCCGCAGCTGGTGGGCCATCCGCGACTGCAGCGACCACAGCTCGATGAACCCCGGCGACGCCTGCTGGGAGAACAGGCCGCCCGACTCGTCGAACGTCGCGAGCGCCTGGTCGTAGACGGCGTTCGGGCTTTCACGGGTGACCACGCGCGCGGAGCCCTTGTAGAGCTTCACCCCGATGATCCCGGTGACCTGCTCGTTGACGCGCTCCATGAACGCGTCGAGATCGCCGCGCAGCGGCTCCCACCACAGGCCGGCGTACACGAGGTAGGACCACTGGCGCTCGAGCTGGGGCTTGAACTGGTTCTGGTGGATCGTGCCGACGAGCTTCTCGAGCTCGGCGTGGGCGAGCAGGATGATCGCGGCGGCCGGGACCTCGTAGATGTCGCGCACCTTCAGCCCGACGATCCGGTCCTCGATGTGATCGACGATCCCGACCCCGTGGCGGCAGCCGATCTCGGCAATGCGCTCGAGCAGCTCGACGAGCTCGAGCCGCTCGCCGTTGACCGCGACCGGGACTCCGCGCTCAAACGTGACGTCGACGATCTCCGGCTCGTCGGGCGCCTGCTCGGGCGGCGTGACGAGCTGGAAGACGTCGTCGTCGGGCGCGTGCGAGAGATCCTCGATCCAGCGTCCCTCCGAGGAACGGCCCCAGAGGTTGTCGTCGATCGAGTACGGCGTGATCTCGGTGCCGCCCTTGACCGGGATCCCGTGCTCGCGCGCGTACGCGATCTCCTCCTCGCGGCCCATCTGCCAGCCGCGCACCGGCGCGATGACCTTGAGCTCCGGCGCGAGCGTGGCGATCGTCGCCTCGATCCGAACCTGGTCGTTGCCCTTGCCGGTGCACCCGTGAGCGATCGTGTCGCAGCCGGTCGCACGCGCGATCTCGACCGCGAGCTTGGCGATGAGCGGCCGGCCGAGCGCGGTGAAGAGCGGATAGCCGCCGCCGTACAGCGCATTGGCCTTGATCGCCGGCAACACGTACTCGCGCGCGAACTCCTCGCGCGCGTCGATCGTGTGGCACTCGACCGCGCCGATCTGGCGCGCCTTGCCCTCGATGACCTCGTAGTCCTCGCCCGGCTGGCCGAGGTTCACGGTCAGCGTGACGACCTCGGCCTCGTACTCGTCGGCGATCCATTTGAGCATCACGCTCGTGTCGAGGCCACCGGAGTAGAGCAGCAGCACGCGCCCGACCTCGCTGGGGTGGGCGAGATACGAGGCGGTGCGGGTGTGCGGCGTCTGGCTCGTCGTCTCTGACATCGACGAGGAAGCCTACGAGTTGGGGGGGCACCGGCGTCTGATCGCCCGCCGGAGGGAGGTGTGGCAAACGTCTCAATCTCGTCGCAATCCGCCCCGAATTGAGCTAGCTTGCAGGCAAGAGGCGCGGTGGGAGGCACCACGCCAAGCCTTCCCATTACGAACAGCAGGGGGAACTCTCTCACCATGACGACCGAACCCGGTCGCACGCAGCGCTTACTGGGCGCGCTGCTGCTCACGTTCGCGCTGGCGCTCGTTGCGGCGGTCCCGCTGGCACAGGCGGACTCGACCTATCCCAACCAGGGCACGTTCGACGCCGGCGCCGACGGTTATTCGAGCGCCGCTGGAAGCTGCACGCTCATAGAAATCATCCCCATCGTGGTGCCTGATGTGGCGTGCTCGGTCACGAACACGCACCAGCCGACGCAGGGCAACCCGGCGGGCACGCTGGCCAGCGAGTACCAGAGCGTTGTCAGCGGCCTCGCGGTGATCAAGCCGCTGTCGCTCTTCGAGGGCGATGGCACGATCCGCTCGCCGTCGTTCACGACGACCGGTGGAGCGGGTCCCGCCACGTTCTCGTTCGATCGCCGCGCGACGTTCAACTTCGTGCTCGCGATCACCGCCAGCGCGGCCTACGACGTCGTGCTCGTCAACGAGACGGTCCCCGGTGAGCAGATCCTCGCCAGCGAGACGCTCGAGCGCAACGTGCTGCTGACCGAGCAGGAGGTCCCGTGGGCGTCCTTGTCGGCGGCCCCCGTTCCGATCAACGGCGGCGAGACCTACCACCTCGAGATCCGCACGCACTTCCAGCAGAGCCTGGTCGTCGCCGCAGAGGGGACGTCGAAGCTCTTCTTCGACAACCTCAGGCTGCGGGTCGACGACGACACGGTGAACGGGCCGTTCGTGGAGACGCTCCCCGTGGCGCCGTTCACGGACAAGACGGCGAACCTCAACGCGCGGGTCAACCCGCGCGGGCTGGCGACGACGTACCACTACGAGTACAGCACCGACAACACGTTCCCGGCCGGGCCGCTGACGAAGTCCACGCCGGATCGCTCCGCCGGCTCCGGCACGGGTGACGTGAGCCCGCTGTCCGAGCCGATCGCCGGCTTGACGCCCGACACGACGTACTTCGTGCGGGCGGTGGGATCCAACGCCGACGGCACGGTCACGGGCAACGTCGTCGAGTTCAAGACCGACAAGACGTCCGGCCCCGGACCCCCCGGCACGCCCGGGACACCGGGCGCCCCCGGAGCGCCCGGAGCGCCCGGAGCACCCGGAGCGCCTGGCGCCCCCGGAGCACCCGGCGCGAGCGGATCGACGCTCAACCAGGAGATCCTCGAGCTCCTGTCGGGCGACGCCCGCGCGATGCTGCGCATCCACGACCAGCGCCTCGTCCTGCCGATGAAGGGCCGGTACAAGGGTCGCCTGCGGGTCAGGATCACGTGCCGGCAGATCGCCGTGCGCACGTGCTCGGGCACCGTCAAGATCCGCACCCGCACCGTGATCAACACCTCGACCCAGGGCAAGAAGCTGCGCAAGAAGAAGGTCACGTTCGGGACCGGCGCCGTGCAGCTGGACAGCAAGAAGCGCGGCTACGCGATCCTGCAGTTCAACGAGCAGCGAACGGACCTCGTTCGGGTGCGCCGGAGGATCAAGGTCGTCGTGATCGCGGCGATGATCGACGCCGACAACAACCGGCAGAACATCCGCGCGAACGCGACGCTCGTGCGCGGCAAGCTGCCGCGCAGGAGGTAGCTCACCTGCGTCTGACGCTGCGGGCCCTTCCTACAGGAGGGCCCGCAGCCGTCGCAGGGCCTCGTCGACCTCGGCCTCGCCGATCGTCAGCGGCGGAAGCAGGCGCACGGTCGCCGGTCCCGTCGCGTTGAGCACGAGCCGCTGCTCGAGCAGCGCGCGCCGGACGATCTCGGGCGCGCCGCCGTTGTCGAGGTCGAAGGCGAGCATGAGCCCGCGGCCGCGGACCTCGACGACGCCGGGCAGCTCTGCCGCTCCGCGGGCGAGGCGCGCGCCCAGCTCGCGCACGCGCGCGAGGAGCTCGGGATCGCTGACGACATCCAGGACGGCGTGCGCGGCGGCGCAGGCGACCGGCCCGCCGGCGAACGTCGATCCGTGGTCGCCGGGCGCGAAGACGTCGGCCAACCGCGGCCCGCAGATGAGCGCGCCGATCGGCAGCCCGCCGCCGAGCGCCTTGGCCGTCGTCAGCAGGTCGGGAACGACGCCGGCGTCCTCGTAGGCCCACAGCGTGCCGGTGCGGCCCAGGCCGCACTGGACCTCGTCGAAGATGAGCGCGGCGCCGTGCTCGTCGCACGCCGCGCGCGCGGCGCGCAGCAGCTCGTCGCCGAGCACGTGGACGCCGCTCTCCCCCTGGACGGGCTCGAGCATGACCGCCGCCGTGCGCGCGTTGACGGCGGCGACGATCGCCTCCGCCGTCGGCTCGACCGCGACGAAGCCGGGGACGAGCGGGGCGAACGGCGCCTGCTTGGATTCCTGCGGCGTCGCCGACAGCGACCCGTACGTGCGCCCGTGAAAGCCGCGCCGCAGCGAGACGATGTCGCCGCCCGGCTTGGCCTTGCGCGCGACCTTCAGCGCCGCCTCGTTCGCCTCGGTGCCCGAGTTGGCGAAGTGGACCTTGCCGCCGAGCGAGCTGTCGGCCAGCCGCTTGGCGAGCCGCAGGCCGGGAGCGCTGTAGAAGAGGTTGCCGACGTGGATGAGCTGCGCGGACTGGTCGGCGATCGCGCGGACGACCGCGGGATGGCCGTGGCCGAGCGAGCTGACTGCGAGGCCCGTCTGGAAGTCGAGGTACTCGTTGTGCTCGTCGTCCCACAGCGCAGCGCCCTTGCCGCGCACGAACTGCACGGGCATGCGCGCGTACGCCGGCACGAGGTGCTCGCGCTCGAGCGCCTGGAGGTCTTCCAGATTCATTGGGCCGGACGGATCCAGGTGCCGATGCCGGCGTCGGTGAACAGCTCGAGCAGCAGCGAGTGCGGGACCCGGCCGTCGACGATGTGGGCGAAGCTCACGCCGCCGTGGATCGCGTCGACGCACGCCTGGAGCTTGGGGCGCATGCCGCCGCTGACCGTGGGCAGCGCCTCCTCGACCTCGTCCGTGTGCGCGCGCGTGATGCGCGACTCGGGATCGCTGGGGTCGCGCAGCCAGCCCGCGACGTCGGTCAGGAAGATGACCTTGTACGCGCCGAGCGCGCGCGCGATCGCGCCCGCTGCCTCGTCGGCGTTGACGTTGTAGGAGTGCCCCTCGGCGTCCGCGCCGACCGACGCGACGACCGGGATGTAGTCCTGGGCGATGTGCAGCAGCACGTCGACGTCGACGCGCTCGATGCGCCCGACGAAGCCGATGTCCTGGCCGCCGGGCGCCGACTGGCGCTCGACGCGCAGCAGCCCGCCGTCGTCGCCGCTCAGGCCGACCGCCGACTGGCCGTGGCGGCTGATGCGCATGACGATGTCCTTGTTCACCTTGCCGACGAGGACCATCTTCGCCACCTCGACCGTCTCGGCATTGCTCACCCGCAGGCCCGAGACGAACTCGACCGGCATCCCGAGACGCTCCATGTACGCGGTGATGTCGGGGCCGCCGCCGTGGACGACGATCGGGTTCATCCCGACGTACTTCAGGAGCACGATGTCGCGCGCGAACTCCTCGCGCAGCTCGGGATCGGTCATCGCCGCGCCGCCGTACTTGATGACGACCGTGCGGCCGTGGAATTCCCGGATGTAGGGGAGCGCCTCGAGGAGGGTGCCGACGTCTCTCAATGTTTCCTCCAGTGAGCCCGCGTGCCAGTGGACGGCCGCTGGCGCCGGATGGCAAGGACGCAAGGAGGGTGCAATGCCTCCGGCATTGCCCCGACTGAGGACGTCGCCAGCCGGTGATCAGCGGACGGTCCACAGGTGCGGGGGTTTGCTGGAGGGAGCATTAGGTCGTGTATTCGGCGTTGATCGTCACGTACTCGTGCGAGAGGTCAGAGAAGTAGACCTCGGTCTCCGACCCGTCGCCCGGCAGCCCGACGGCGTACTCGATCTCGACGCCGGCGACCGCCGCGTTCAGCGCGTCGATGTCGTGCGGCACGGCCGCCCCGCCCGAGCAGACCGTGATCCCCTCGATCGCGATGTCGACCGGGAGCGGGGCGGGATACGGCCCCCACCCACCCAGCGCGCCGCCGACGGCCTGCGCGATGCGGCCCCAGTTCGGATCGGCGCCGTGCAGCGCCGTCTTGACGAGCGGTGAGTTGGCGACGGCGCGCGCCGCCCGCTCGACGGCGTCGTCGTGGCCGCCGCGCACGACGACGCGGCCGATGCGCTTGGAGCCCTCGCCGTCGCGCACGATCATCACCGCGAGCATGCGCAGGAGCGCGTCGAGCGCCTCGCCGAGCCGCACCTCGTCCGCGGACTCGGGCGCCACCCGCACGCCGCTCGCGCCCGAGCACTGGAGGATCACCGTGTCGTTCGTCGACAGCTGCCCGTCGACGGAGATGCGATCGAACGAGCGCTTGACGCACACGCCGAGCAGCAGCTCCGCCGTCTCGGGCACGAGCGCCGCGTCGGTCTGCACGAAGCACAGCATCGTCGCGAAGCTCGGCTGGATCATCCCGGCGCCCTTGGCCTGGGCGCTGAGCCGGACGCTGCCCGAGGGCAGCGTCACATGCAGCGACGCGCGCTTGGGGAAGGCGTCGGTCGTCGAGATCGCGTCGGTGAACTCCTCGTCGCCGTCGGCGCGCAGCCGGGCCGCCGCCTGGCCGAGGCCGGCGCCGACGCGCTCGGCGTCGAGCGGGACGCCGATCACGCCGGTTGACGCCACGGCGACCGTGTCGGCGTCGACGCCGGCCGCCCCGGCGGCCGCCTCCTGCATCGCCACGGCGACGTCGAGCCCCGGGAGCCCGGTCGCGGCGTTGGCGTTGCCCGCGTTCGCCGCGACGACGCGCAGAGCGTCCAGGCGCGCACGCTCCTTCGTGACGATGACCGGCGCCGCGAGCACCCCCGAGCGGGTGAAGCGCGCGGCGCTGACGACGTCCTCGGCGTCGCAGACGAGCAGCCCGACGTCGAGCTCACCGCTCGCCTTGATCCCCGCCGCGACGGCGCCGGCCCGAAAGCCGAACGGGAGGCCACTGCCCGCGTCCGCGACGTGCTCCGGTTGCTCGACCCAGCGGGAGGCGAAGAAGCTCACGGCTCGATCCCCAGCGTCTCCGGGAGCCCGAACATGATGTTGAGGTTCTGGACGGCCTGCGACGCCGCGCCCTTCCACAGGTTGTCGATCGCCGCGAACACGAAGACCTTGCCGGTGCGGCCGTCGGCGCGGGCGCAGATCGCGCAGACGTTCGTGTCGCGCACGTCGCGCACGCCGGGCGGCGTCGCCACGGACTCGATGAACGGGTGCTGGTCGGCCCACGCGCCGTAGGCCTCGTCGAGGCGCTCCTGGCTCCACGGCTCGCTCGTCGTGACGTAGCAGGAGACGAGCTCGCCCTGGTCGAGCGGCATGAGATGCGGCGTGAACGTCGCCGTCACCGGCGCGCCGAGCGCGGCGAGCTCCTGGTCGATTTCCGGCATGTGGCGGTGCGCGCCGACACCGTAGGGCACGACGTTCTCGTCCATCGCGACGAAGTGCGTCTTGTCGGTCGGTGCGCGGCCGGCGCCGGAGACGCCGGACTTCGCGTCGACCGTCACGTCGGTCACGGTGCCCGAGCGTGCGAGCGGCGCGAGCGCGAGCAGCGTCGCCGTCGGATAGCAGCCGGGGTTGGCGACGAGGCCGGCCCCCGCGACCTGCTCGCCGTAGATCTCGGGCAGGCCGTAGACGGCGTCGCCGAAGCGCCCCGGCGCGCCGTGCTCGCCGTACCACTGCTCGTAGGCGTCGCGGTCGCGCAGGCGGAAGTCCGCGGAGAGGTCGACGACGCGCGCGCCGCGGTCGCGCAGCGCGGCCACGACGGGTGCCGACGCGCCGTGCGGGTAGGCGACGATCGCCGCGTCGACGCCGCCGTCGCGCTCGAGATCGAGCTCGGTCAGCACCATCTCCACGCGGTGATGCGGGTACAGGTCGTTGAGCTTGCGTCCGGCGTCGCTGCGGCTCGTGACGGCGTGCAGCTCGAAGGCTGGATGGCGGTCGACGAGCCGCGCGGCGAGCGCGCCCGTGTAGCCCGAGCCACCGGCGACCAACACGGCCTTCGAATCAGCCACGCAGCTCACCCCGCAGCTCGGACGCGAGCCGGGCGACGACCTGCTCGCGGATCGGTGCGACATCCTCGTCGGTGAGCGTGCGGTCCGCGGCGCGGAACGTCAGCGCGATCGCGAGCGAGACGCGGCCCTCCGGCACCTGCTCGCCGGAGTAGACGTCGAAGACCTCCGCGCGCGCGAGCAGCCGGCCACCGGCGGCGCGGATCGTCGAGAGCACGGTGGCCGCCGGCACGTCGGCGTCGACGACGATCGCGATGTCCTCGTGCAGCTCGGGGAACGACGTGAGGTCCACGTACTCGGGCACCGTGACCGCATGCGCGATTGCGGCGTCGAGGTCGATCTCGAACGCCGCGACCCGCTCGAGGTCCCACTCGCGCGCGACGAGCGGGTGCACGTCGCCAACCCAGCCGATCACGTCGGGCGGGTTGGATCGGATTCGCACCTGCGCGCTGCGGCCCGGATGCAGGAACGGCTGCGGCGCCGCCTCGAACGCGGCCTTGACCCGCAGGGCCGCGAGGACCGCCTCGAGGTAGCCCTTCGCGGCGAAGATGTCACCCGGGACGAGCGCCCCCAGCGCCTGGTGCTCGTCGGGCAGCTGGGCGCCGCCCGCCAGATACACGCCGCCGGCCTCGAAGATGCCCGCGACGCCCTGGCCGCGCGCGGCGTTGTGGCGGGCCACGCCGAGCAGCGAGCCGAGCAGCGTCGTGCGCATGACCGACTGGTCCTCGCTCATCGGGTTTCGGAGCACGACGTGGCGCCGGCGCGGGTCGCCGGGTGCGAGGCGCAGGCGGTCGTCGAGGTCGGGCGCCTCGAAGCTCCAGCCGACGATCTCGTGCAGGCCGCGGCCCGTGAGGGCGTCCTCGGCGCGGCGGCGCATCCGCTGCGCCGCCGTCAGCACGCCGACCGCGCCGCGGCGGCTCGGCAGCGTCGCCGGAAGCTGATCGTTGACGCCGTGCAGCCGCGCGACCTCCTCGATGAGGTCGGCTTCGCGATAGACGTCGTTGCGCCGCCAGTACGGCACCGTCACATCGAGGCCGTCGGGCTGGTCCTGCGTCTCGAAGCCAAGCCGCTGGAGCTGCAGGGCGCTCTCCGAGCGGGTGATGTTCACGCCGAGCAGCGCGCCGACGCGCTGCTCGCGCAGGCGGATGACCGCCGGCTCCGGCGGCCCGTCGCCGACGTCGATCGTGCCCGGCACGAGCCGCGCGCCGGTGAGCTCGAGCATGAGCTTGCATGCGACGATCTGGGCGTCCATCGCCTGCTCGGGCGCGAGGCCCTTCTCGAAGCGCGCGCTCGCCTCGCTGCGCAGCCCGAGCTTCAGCGACGTGGCGTGGATGTTCGGCCCGTTCCAGGTCGCGACCTCCATCAGCACGCGCGTCGTCTCCGGCCCGACCTCCGAGCGCTCGCCGCCCATGACGCCGGCGATCGACGTCGGCCCCTCGTCGTCGGCGATGAGCAGCACGCTCGGATCGAGCACGCGCGTCTGGCCGTCGAGCGTGACGACCTGCTCCCCCGCGCCCGCGCGCCGCACGACGAGCCGGCTGCCGGCGACGCGGTCGAGATCGAACGCGTGCAGCGGCTGGCCGGTGAGCAGCATGATGTAGTTCGTGATGTCGACGACGTTGTTGATCGGCCGCTGGCCGGCCGCCATGAGCCGCGCCTTCAGCCACAGCGGCGAGGGTCCGATCGTCACGTCCTCGAAGACGCGCGCGGTGAAGCGCGGGCACAGGTCGGGCGCCTCCACGACGACCTCGGCCGGGACGTCGCCCTGCAGCGAGCCGGGGTCGTCCTCCCACGGCGCCCGCGCGAGCGCGGCGCCGGTCGCCGCCTGCACCTCGCGCGCGACGCCGTAGACGCCGAGGCAGTCGGGCCGGTTGGGGGTGATCTCGAGCTCGAGCACGTCGGTGGAGATGGGCAGCACGCCGTCCAGGGCCTGCCCCGGCTCGAGTCCATCGCCATCGAGAACGATCGTCTCGGCATGGTCGGGCCCGATCGCGAGCTCGTCCTCGGCGAGGATCATCCCCTCGGAGGCGACCCCGCGCAGCGTGGCCTTCTCCAGGCGGGTGCCGTCCGGCATGACCGCGCCGGGGCGACCGACCGCGACGGTCTGCCCGGCCGCGACGTTCGGCGCGCCGCAGACGATCTGCGACTCCACGCCGCCGCCGACGTCGACGCGGCAGACGCTCAGCCGGTCGGCGTCGGGGTGCGGCTCGACGTCGAGCACGCGCCCGACGACGAACGCGTCGAGCTCGCCGACGCCGTGGTGAATCACGCGATCGACCTCGGTGCCGGTCATCGCCAGGCGCGTCGCAAGCTCGTCGACCGGCAGCTCCGGGTCGACGTACTCGTTCAGCCACTCGACGGGGACCCTCATCGCGAGCAACCCCGATCCAGGTTCGCGGCGCGCATGATCGAGCAATGACTCGATGTCATCCGAACTGCTCCAGGAAGCGCACGTCGTTGTCGTAGAGCAGGCGCAGGTCGGGGACGCCGTGCTTGAGCATCGCGATCCGCTCGACGCCCATACCGAACGCGAAGCCCTGGACCTTCTCCGGGTCGTAGCCGTACTCCTCGACGTAGCCGAAGACGTTCGGGTCGACCATCCCCGAACCGAGGATCTCGATCCAGCCGGTGTCCTTGCAGACGCGGCAGCGCTCGCCCGCGGTGTGCGCCATGAAGCACGACACGTCGACCTCGACCGACGGCTCGGTGAACGGGAAGAAGTGCGGCCGCAGCCGCACGTCGCGGTCGGGGCCGAAGATCGCGCGCGCGAAGGCGAGCAGCGTGCCCTTGAGGTCGGCGAGCGTGATGTCCTCGTCGACCGCGAGGCCCTCGATCTGGTGGAACTGCGGGGTATGCGTGGCGTCGGAGTCCGGGCGGTACACGCGCCCGGGGACGATGATGTACAGCGGCGGCGGTTCGAGCTCCATCGCCCGGATCTGCATCGGCGACGTGTGCGTGCGCAGGACGACGTCATCTTCGACGTAGAAGGTGTCCGAGCGTCCGCGCGCCGGGTGCGTCGGCGCATGGTTCAGCGCGTCGAAGTTGTAGTAGACCGTCTCGACCTCGGGCCCCTCGACGATCTTGAAGCCGAGGCCCATGAAGACGTCCTCGATCTCGCGCCGCGTGGCGGTCAGCAGGTGCTGCCGGCCGACGGGCTGCGGCGGGCTGCCGGGGAGCGTGACGTCGACGCGGTCTGTCTCCAGGCGCCGCTCGAGCTCGCCGGCGACGAGCTGCTCCGCGCGCTGCCCGATGAGCGCCTCGAGCGCCTGGCGCGCCTGGTTGGCCGCCTTGCCGGTCGGGCCGCGCTGCTCGGGCGGAAGGTCGGCGATCGTCCGCAGCGCGTTGGGCAGCTCGGCCTTGCGCCCGAGGTAGCGCACGCGCTGCTGCTCGAGCTCGGCGCTCGTCGCCGCGCCGGCGATCGCCGCCTCGGCCTCCTCCCGCAGCTGCGCGATCCGCTCGATCATCCGGGCGCCATCCTAGGGACGCGCGTGAGCTCGTAGAGCGCGACCGTCGTGGCCATGGCCGCATTCAGCGACTCGGTCGCGATCGGGATGTGGGCGACGCGATCGCACGCGTCGACGACCTCGCCGGGCAGGCCGTCGCGCTCGGCGCCGACGACGATCGCCACGTCGCCCTCGGCGGGTCCGGCCAGCGCCTCCCCCGCGCCGGCGACGAGCGCCACGCGCTCGCCGGGCACGTCCTCGATGCCCCCCGCCCGAGCGACCGGGAGCGCGAAGATCGCCCCCATCGACGCTCGCACCGCCTTGGGCCCGAACGGGTCGGCGCAGCCCGGCCCGAGGACCACCGACGACGCGCCGAACGCGAGCGCCGAGCGCAGGATCGTCCCGACGTTGCCCGGATCGCCGACGCCGTGGAGGTAGACGCACAGCGGGCCCGCCGGCTCCGCCCAGCGCGCCTCGTAGACGCCGACCGTCCGCGTGCCCGACCCCAGGCCGGACACGGCATCCAGCAGCGCCGGCTCGATCTCCTCCCCGGCGAGACCGCTGCCCGCCGCAGAGAGCAGCGTGACCGGCTCCCAGCCGGCCTCGCGCGCGGCCGCGACGAGATCCTCGCCCTCGGCGACGAAGCGACCGCGTGCATCGCGCTCGCGCCGCCGCGCGAGCTTGCGGATCTCCTTGAGCCGTTCGTTGTGGGGGGATGTGATGGTCATGTCCGGGTCCGAAAACACAAAGGGCGCCGTCCTTGAGAGGAGCGACGCCCGGGAGGTGGTCTGAGTCGGCTTGGTGCGGTCAGGCAGCCGACGCCTCGCGGGCGGCGTCGACGAATCGGCGGAAGGTCTCGGGATCGCGCACGGCGATGTCGGCCAGCACCTTGCGGTCCAGCTCGATGCCGGCCACCTGCAGGCCGTGGATGAACGTCGCGTACGTCATGCCGTTCTCGCGCGCGGCGGCGTTGATGCGGGTGATCCACAGCCGGCGGAAGTCGCGCTTGCGGTTGCGCCGGTCGCGGTAGGCGTAGGAGTCGGCCTTCATGACCGCTTCCTTGGCGCGCTTGTAGTTCGAGTTCGCCTCGCCGCGGTAGCCCTTGGCGCGCTCGAGCGTGGCGCGGCGCTTCTTGCGGGCGTGGACGGAGCGCTTTACGCGGGTCATTTGCCCTTGGACCCCTCGAGCAGCTTCTTGACCCGCGGCGCGTCGGCCTTGGAGATCACGGCCGGCTTGCCGAGGTGGCGCTTACGCTTCGGCGACTTCTTCTCGAGGATGTGGCTCGTGAAGGGATGACGCCCGATGATCTTGCCCTTCGGGGTCTTCTTGAAGCGCTTCTTGGCGCCGGAATGGGTCTTCATCTTCGGCATAACGACGCGTCAGTATGGCAGTTCTTAGATCTTCGCCGGATCGATTTCGGGCACATCGGCCTTCGGCGGAGCCTGGGCGCCACCGTCGTCCGCGGGCTTCGCCTCGCTCTCGGCAGGCTTGTCCTCGCCGCCGTCGGCTGGCGCGCTCGCCTTCTCCGCCGCGTCCAGCTCGCCGCTCAGCACGGCCTTCGACGGGCCCAGCATCATCGTCATGTTGCGCCCGTCCTGAAGCGGGCGCTGCTCGACGACGCCGACGTCCGCCAGCTCCTCGGCGAGCCGGTCGAGAATCATCACGCCGCGCTCGGGATGGGTCACCTCGCGGCCGCGGAACATGATCGTGATCTTGACCTTGTCCTTGTGGCGCAGGAAGCGCTCGACGTGGCCCTTCTTCGTCGCGTAGTCGTTCTCCGCGATCTTGGGCCGGAACTTGATCTCGCGGATCGTGATCTGCTGCTGGTGCTTGCGCGCCTGCTTGAGCTTCTGCGCCTGCTCGTACTTGTACTTCGAGTAGTCGAGCACGCGGCAGACGGGCGGGCGGGCCTCGGGCGCCACCTCGACGAGATCGAGATCGCGCTCCTGGGCGTAGCGCAGCGCGTCATCGGTCTTCACGACGCCGACCTGCTCGCCGTTCTCGTCGATGAGGCGCACCTCGGGCACCCGGATGCGTTCGTTGATCCTCGTTGAGTCCCGCTCGGGCGGGCGCCGGTCGAACCTGCGCGGTACCGGCACTAGTGGGCCCGTCCGCAAGTCCTGCGGGTTCCCGGCGGCGCGTCCCCGCCCGTGGCGTCGTCCTCGGTCGGCGCCGTGCCGCCGGCACGGCCGCCTCCCTGCGTCCTCGCCACAGACGACGACGCATCCACCGGATAGCCCACACGACTTGCGGACGAATCCACTAGTGGGCGTTCAGTACAGCGCGGCGGCCATGCGCCGGCGTGTGTCGCGCGCGAGCGGGTGCTCGACGCCGAGCTCGTCGAGGATCGCGACGATGACGCGGCGGATGCGCTCCTTGTCGCTGCCGGACTCGAGCGCCTGCACGAGCTGGTCGAGCCCCTCCTCGAGCTCGCCCTCGTCGAGCGTCTCGAAGGCCGCCTGGACGGCGGGGTCGTCGACGTCCTCGAGCTCGATGCGGGCGGCGAGCCCGTCGGCGCGGAAGTTGCCCGGCGCGTTGCTCACGAGCTCGAGCGCCCCCTCGCGGTCGCCGTTGCGGTACAGCAGCTGGGCGAGCGCGAAGGCCGCGTCGACGTTCTTGGGGTCGAGTTCGACGGCCTTGCGCAGCGACTCCTCGTCGCCCGCCTCGAGCAGCTGCTGCGACTCGGACGGCACGAGCGCGTCGAAGAACTCCTCGACCTGCGACGGAGCCTGCGCGCCGACGAACTCGGCCACGATCTCGCCCTCGATGAAGGCCTTGACCGCGGGGATCCCCTGGACGTCGTATTGCTGCGCGATGTCCGGGTTCGCGTCGGTGTCGATCTTGGCGAGCACGACCTTGCCCTCGCGGTCGCTGGCGGCCTTCTCGAGCGCCGGGCTGAGCTGGCGGCAGGGCGCGCACCACTCGGCCCAGAAGTCGACGACGACCGGCACGCTGGCCGACCGATCTATGACCTCGGTCTGGAAGTCCTCTTCGCTGACGTCGATGACGGTCACGCCTCATAGGGTAGGTCAGGTGCCCGAGCGGACCATCGATGCCCGCGGCGTGAGCCTCGCCGCCTGCGACGACGGCGAGGGGATTCCCGTCGTCCTGCTGCACGGTCTGACGGCGTCGCGGCGCTACGTCGTCATGGGCTCGCGCTCCCTGCAGCGCAGCGGCCACCGCGTCGTCGCCTTCGACGCCCGCGGGCACGGCGCGTCGTCGCCGGCCCCGACGCCGGAGGCCTACGGCTACCGCGAGCAGGCCGCCGACCTCGTCGCGCTGCTCGACGCGCTCGAGCTCGACCGCGCGGTGTTCGCCGGCGCGTCGATGGGAGCGCACACGATCCTGCGCCTCGCGCACGAGCTACCCGAGCGCGTCGCCGGAGCGGTGCTCATCACGCCCGGCTACGACCCGGCCGCGGTCGACGGCGCCGCGCGCCTCGCGCGCTGGGACGCCCTGTCGGACGGGCTGCGCTCAGGCGGGATCGACGGCTTCGTCGCCGCCTCGTCGGAGCTGCCGCGCGTGCCCGCGGCGTGGCGCGACACGGTCGAGACCGTGATGCGCCAGCGCCTCGCCCGCCACGAGCACCTCGACGCGGTCGCCGACGCGCTGCGCGTCGTGCCACGCTCGCGCCCGTTCGGAGATCTGCACGCGCTCGAGGAGATCGAGTGCCCGGCCGTCGTCGTCGCCAGCCGCGACGAGGCCGACCCCGGTCATCCGCTCGCGCTCGGCGAGTCCTACGCCGACCTGCTGCCGCGCGGGCGCCTCGTCGTCGAGGAGGAGGGCCGCTCGCCGCTCGCGTGGCAGGGCGCGCAGCTGTCGAAGGTCATCGCCGGGCTGGCCGCGGAGGCGTGGTGAGCACCGGCGCGGGCTACTCCGGCACGCCGCTGCAGCGCAAGCTCGGCTTCGAGGAGGCGATGCGCGTGCACTACGCCGCGGCGCCGGATGACTTCGTTGCGCTGCTCGGCGAGCTGCCCGGCGGGGTGCGGGTGCTCGCGCGGCCGGCGGCGGACCTCGACCTCGTCGTCGTGTTCGTGCGCGAGCGGCGCGAGCTCGAGCGGCGGCTGCCGGGCCTTCAGGCGAAGCTGCAGCCGGCCGGGATGCTGTGGGTCGCGTGGCCCAAGCGCGCGTCGAAGTTGCCGACCGACATGACCGAGGACGTCGTGCGCGACGTCGCCCTGTCGCGCGGGCTCGTCGACGTCAAGGTCTGCGCGATCGACCACACGTGGTCGGGGCTGAAGCTCGTGACGCGCAAGGAGCTTCGTTGACGGCGACCGCGGGCACGCCATCC
This sequence comes from Solirubrobacteraceae bacterium, assembly GCA_050696955.1. Classification (GTDB taxonomy): domain Bacteria; phylum Actinomycetota; class Thermoleophilia; order Solirubrobacterales; family Solirubrobacteraceae; genus CADCVQ01. The sequence goes on from JBOGYT010000203.1 coordinate 34,473, forward strand.
CTGGCGCCCCCGCGGCCCTGCGTGCTTCCTGCCTTCGTGGCGGTCTACTCGTAGACCTTCTCGAAGTCCTTGACCCGCAGCACGAGGAGCTGGCCCTTCTCGGCCTCCTCGCCGGTCGGCTCCGTCCCGTCGTTGTAGGACCCGTCGGACTTGGCCGGGTGGATCTGCGCGTCGAAGAGGAAGGTGCCCTTCCCGAGCTGCTGGTCCGTCGGGATGATCCCGCTGGACTCCTCGTCGACCGTGATCTTGGCGTCCTCGCCGCCGGGCGTCGCCGGCGCGAACAGGTCTGGATCGAACGTGGCGACGACGCCGCGCCGGCCGGTGGCGATGTCGTAGGCGACGATCCGCGCGACGCTGACGTTCTTGCCCGGGTCCTCCTGGATGAGGAGGTTGCCGCGCTTGTCGATCGTCATGTTGTCGGGCTTGTTGAGGAAGGGCGCCTCCGAACCATCGAGGAGCAGCGTGAGCGTCGCGCCGTCCTCGGGGTGCTCGCGGTCCTCGAAGGACAGCCTCCACAGCCCGCCGCCGTCGCGTCCGGTCAGGCCGGTGGGTGACGGCGCCCCGGTCTGCCCCTCGGTGGTGAGGAAGTAGAAGTCGTTGCGGTGACGCCAGCGCGGGTCCCACGCTCCGTCTTCGATGCGGTTGAGCGTCAGCCCGTCGGCCGCCGCCTCGGCGTTCTGGCGCGCACCGGACTGATCCCAGTCGACCTCCGAGAGCTCCACCTCGATCGCCTTGCCCTTGCCGTAGGCGGCGCGGTACTCGGCGTCGGTGCTGACGTGCGCCGGGTTCGCCTTGCTCAGCCCGTCGACGACGTTGATGACGTTGCCGGCGCCGTTGGTCAGGCCCGCGCGCCGGAACGCGCTGCCCCTCTTGGACTTGCGCCCGACGTACGCCCACAGCTGCCCGGTCGCGGCGTCCTCCTGGCCCATGACGAGCGTCGTGTCGCTCGTGTTGTACGCCGCCAGCGCGTTCTCCCACGAGAACAGGCCGAGCCGCGGGAGCTGCTGAGCGGTGCCGTCCTCGGTCACGCCGAAGACCCGCCCCTCGTCTCCGTTCTCCTCGTTGGCAAAGTAGATCTGCCCGTCATAGCCGCGGCCGCTGTCCTCGTTGAAGAGCTGGCCCGCGTCGGTGAGGGCGCCCGAGCAGAAGCGAGCGAACTCGTTGCTCTGGGCTACGAACGCGTCGCCGGCGCTGCGTGGATTCGGTCCGCCCAGCGACGCCGTCGCGCTGAGCATCTGCGAGACGTAGTCCCAGTACTGGACGCCCGGATCGATGAGATCGGAGCCCGCGGTGACCTCGAGCGTCCTGGCGTCGATGCGCAGCTTCGAGACCAGCGCGCCCTTCTGGCCGTGACGGCGGACGACGCCCTGGTTCGTGCGCAGCTCGTGGTTGAGCACGATGTTGAAGCGGTCGCCCTTGCGCCGGAAGGCGCCCATGCCGTCGGGGATGCCGACCATCTTGTAGCCGTTGGACGCCGGCTCGTCGCCGACGGTCAGCAGCGACGTCGTCTTGACACCCTCGGCCGCGGGGATGACGTACGGACCGACCGACGTGTTGGGACCGCGGTCGGGCGCGCCGCCCGGTTGGGCAGCTGCGGTCGCGGCAAACGTGAGCGCGACCGCCGCGCCCGCGGCGGCGCATCGCCGCCTGGATGGCTGCAGCACGGATGTCCTCCTCGAGAGAGCACAGATCAGTGCCGCGACGCTAGGACCGGCACGGACGGCCGGTGTGACCGCCCGGTGAAGCGCCTGATTGTTGGCCTGGCGGCGTCACGCCGCAAAGCGGTGCCGAGCCGCGTACGCCGGGCTCGGCTTCAGGCGCAGAGCAGCTAGTTGAGCGACTTCTTCAGCGCCGAGGCGGCGGAGAACTTGGCAGCGTTGCTGGCCGCGATCTGGATGGTCTCGCCGGTGGCCGGATTACGGCCCTCACGCGCCGAGCGCTCGCTCACGCTGAACTTTCCGAATCCCGCGACGGCAACCTCGCCGCCGTTGGCCAGCTCGCCGGCGATCGCGTCAAAAGTGGCGTCGACGGCCTTCTTGGCGTCGGCACCGCTGAGGCCGGTGTCCGAAGCCACCTGCTGTGCGAGCTCCTGCTTTGTCATGAGTGCTCCCGGTTCGTGTACGAATCCGCGGGTACGGTAGCGCGTGCCCCGGCGGCATTGGGCTTTTCGACGTCCAGGGAGTGTTTCGCGGTCGCCTGCTTGTTCGCACGTTGCGGCTTTCAGGCGGCGACCGGATCGTGCGGCGCGCGGGGGAGGCTGAAGCGCACGCGCGCGCCGAGTTCCCCCTCGACGTCGGCGATCCAGATACGCCCGCCGTGCGCCTCGACGATCGCGCGCGAGATCGCGAGGCCGAGGCCGGCGCTTCCGTCGGTGCGCGCCGCGCGGTCGGCTCCCTGCGTGAACGGCTCGAACACGCGATCGCGGTCGCCGGCGGCGATCCCCTCGCCGGTGTCGGCCACCTCGATCTCGACGCTCTCGCCGGCGATCGCGGCGCGGACGGTGACACTGCCGTCCGCGGGCGTGTGGCGGATGGCGTTCTGGATGAGGTTGAACAGGACGCGCTGGATGCGCTCCGGGTTGGCACGCGCGAGCACGAGCGCCGGGTCGATCTCCGCGCGCACCTCGACCCCGTCGGCGCGGGCGGCGGGCAGCATCGCCGCGACGGTCTCCTCGACGAGCTCGTCCATGTCGACCTGGCGCATCGTCCACGCGACCTCCCCGGCCTCGATGCGCGTCAGCTCGAAGAGGTCGTCGATGAGCGCCCCCAGCGCGCGAACGTGGACGCCGAGGCGGCGCACGTACTCGCGCCGCGTCTCGGGATCGCCGATCTCGTCGTCGACGGCATCGGCCAGCAGGCGCAGCGCGGTCACCGGCGTGCGCAGATCGTGCGAGACCGCGGCGATGAGCGAGCGCCGGGCGGCCTCGGCGGTCTCGCGACTCTCCTCTGCGGCGGCGAGGCGCGCGACCATCGCCTCGACCTCGGCGGCGACCTGCGCGAGCTCGTCGCGGGCGCCGGTCGTCAGCGTCAGCGACCGCTCGCCGCCGCCCACGGCCGCCAGCCCGCCGCGCAGCTCGTCGACGTCGTCGAGTACCCGTTGGGACAGCAGCCGCACGGCCCACAGGCCCAGCACCGCGCTGTAGGAGCCCGCGATCGCGGTGAGGAGCGCATCGTGGTCGGAGACGAACATCAGCTGGAGGAAGAGCAGCACCGCGACGACGAGCGGCGCGACCGCGAGCGCGGAGATGACGAGCGCCTGGCGGCGCAGGCCGCCGAGCCGGGCGCGCCGGACGAGCACGAGCCGCGTCGCGGCGACCGTCGCCAGTCCGACGGGGGCGAGGATCGCGAACGTCAGCCATGCGCCGTGCGCGTCGTACACGGCCAGGACGGCGAGCGACACGACGAGCGCGCAGCCGACCGCGAGCGCCGCCCCGCGCAGGAGCGCCGCGCGGCTCATGGACGAAACCGGTAGCCGACGCCCCAGACCGTCTCGATGAACCGCGGCTGGGCGGGCTCGGGCTCGATCTTCGCGCGCAGGCGTCGGATGTGGACCGTGACGGTCGACGTGTCGCTGTAGAACGAGAAGCGCCAGACCTGCTCCATGAGCTGGTCGCGCGTGAAGACCTGGCCGGGATGACGCGCGAGGAACGCGAGCAGATCGAACTCGCGCTGCGTCAGCGTCACCTCCTCGCCGGCGACGAGCACGCGCCGGCCGGCGAGGTCGATGTCCAGGCCGTCGAAACGCAGCGGCGGCTCCGGCTCATCGCTGTCGGGTTCGTTGCGGCGCAGCACCGCGTCGACGCGCGCGACGAGCTCGGCGGGGGAGAAGGGCTTGACGACGTAGTCGTCGGCGCCGAGGCGCAGCCCGTCGATGCGGTCGGTCTCCTCGCCCTTGGCGGTCAGCAGGATCACGGCGACGCGCGGCCCGCCCGCCTCGCGCAGCAGCCGCATGACCTCGAGGCCGTCCAGGCCCGGCAGCATGAGGTCGAGCACGACGAGGTCGGGATGCCACGTCGAGGCGCGCGCGAGCGCGGCGTGGCCATCGGCCGCGATCCGCGTCTCGTAGTGCGCGCGCTCCAGGTAGCGCGACACGATCTCGGCGATCGTCGGCTCGTCGTCGACGACGAGCACGCGCCCGCGCGGTTGCTCGCTCATGCCCGGATCATGGACCGCCTCGCGTGATGAGGCCAGCGACAGATGCGCCATGGGCGCAGCGTAGGCCGCAGGTGTTGCGGAAATGCTACGCCCGTGGGCGGCGACCGCGCGGCCACCGCCCACGGATCTCGTTACGGCTGCGGGTCGAAGATGTACAGCCCATAGTCGCGATCGCTGGCGAGCACGTACTGCTTGCCGTGGATCCTGTGGACCTCCACGCCCCAGAAGTTGTTGGCGCCCTCGTCGACGAAGGCGCCAACCTCCCGCAGCCCGTCCTTGCCGTACTTCAGGACGCGGAACCCCGCGGCGTAGTAGCTGACGTACGCCAGCCGTGTGCTCGCGTCGGGATCCATCGCCACCTCGTGGACGGAGAGGTCACCGAACTCGGTGGCGTAGCGCTC
>JBOGYT010000204.1:0-9987 GCA_050696955.1 Solirubrobacteraceae bacterium
CCTACGACGCCGTCCCCGGGCCGATCCATCCCGAGGACGACATGAAGCACCCCGACGACACCGATGGCGAGCATTACGCGAGCGTCGGCCGCTCGGCGGTCGCGGCGATCGGCCGCGGGCTGAGCGCCGCCGGGCGCAGCTTCGCCGACGTCGAGGCCTGCCTCGACATGCCCTGCGGCTACGGCCGCGTGCTGCGCGTGCTCGCGCAGGAGATCCCCGGCGAGCGGATCACCGCCTGCGACATCAACCGCCGCGCGATTCGCTTCTGCGCGTCAGCGTTCGGCGCCACCCCGTTGCGCTCGACGCCGAACCTCGACCGCATGCGGCTGGGCCGCTACGACCTCATCTGGTGCGGCTCGCTCGTGACGCACATCGACGAGCAGCGCGTCGAGCGGCTGCTGCGTCGGTTCGCCGGGGCGCTCCTTCCCGCAGGCGTCGCGATCGTGACGATCCACGCCGAGCCGCCGTCGAGCGGGCCGTTCGCGGCGCTGCACGACGAGATCGCGGCGGCGCTCGCGCAGCAGGGCCATTTCCACGTGCCCTACGAGCAGGCGCTGTTTCACTACGGGCACGCCTGGCACACGCCGGACTACATCGCCGGCGTCTTTGCGGCCGCTTCGAACGGCGCGGTCCGGCTCGTCAGCCACGATCCCCGCGGCTGGGACGACCACCATGACGTGCTGGCCTTCCGGCGCGAGCGCTGACGCGCGCGCATCACGCGGCTGGCCCCACCTCCGCGGTGCAGAATGCGCACCGGCGGGCCGGCGCCGGGATCTCGCTCAGGCACTCCGGACACTCCCGCGTCGGGACGTCCGTGGCGGGCTCGACCCTGCGCCGCGCCATGAGCAGGTTCACGGGCTTGATCACGAAGAAGAAGATCACGGCGGCGACGATCAGGAACGCGAGCAGCGCGTTGAAGAAGTCGCCGTAGAAGAACTTGCTGCCGTTGATCGTGAACGTGAGCTCGGAGAAATCCGGCTTGCCGCCGATCGCCGCGATGAGCGGTGTCACGAGGTCCTTCACGAACGCCGCGATCACGGCGCCGAACGCGGTCCCGATGACGACCGCGACGGCCAGATCCACGAGGTTCCCCCGCAGGATGAACTCCTTGAAGTCCTTGAGCATCGCTGCCTCCCGGTCGCGCTGATCGTCACTTTCGCGCGCCGACCGGCGGATCCTTCGTGGCCCGCGCGGCGGGCCCGAGTACCCTCGGCCAGACATGGAGCTGTCGCTGTTCTTCGCAGGAACCGCCGGGTCGGTGCCCTCGGCGCGCCGCGGCCTGCCCGCCCTGCTCATCCGGCGCGGCGGCGACCGGATCCTCATCGACTGCGGCGAGGGGACGCAGCGCCAGCTCGTGCGGTCGGTCGGCCTGCTCGACCTCACCGACGTGTTCATCACGCACCTGCACGCCGACCACTGGCTCGGCCTGCCGGGGATGCTGAAGTCCTTCGAGCTGCGCGACCGCGAGCGCCCGCTCACCGTCCACGGGCCGACGGGAACGCGGGCGCTGCTCGAGCGCGTGCGTCCCGTCTTCGGCCGGCCGCGCTACGGGTTGACGATCGCCGAGCTCGAGCCCGACGAGGCCGTCGCCCGTGACGGCTTTGACATCGTGCCGTTCGCGGTGCGCCATCGCGGCACCGCGCTGGGGTACGCGCTCACCGAGCACGCGCGCCCCGGGCGCTTCGACGCGGAGCTCGCCGAGCGTCTGGGCGTCACGCCCGGCCCCGACTTCGGCCGGCTGCAGCGCGGCGAGGCGGTCGCAGGCGTGCGGCCCGAGCAGGTCGTCGGAGAGGAGCGGCGCGGCCGCAAGATCGTCGTCACCGGCGACACGGCGCCGTCGGATTCGGTCGTCGTTGCGGCCCACCGCGCCGACGTGCTCGTCCACGAGGCGACGTTCGCGCACGAGGAGGTAGAGCGCGCGATGCAGACCCTGCACTCGACCGCCCGGCAGGCGGCGCAGGTCGCCGCCGACGCCGAGGTCGGGCTGCTCGCGCTCACCCATCTGTCGTCGCGCTACGGCGGCAAGGAGCTGCGCGACGAGGCGCGCGCCGTCTTCCGCGACACGGTCGTGCCGCGCGACTTCGACACGATCGACGTGCCGCTGCCCGAGCGCGGCGCTCCAGAGCACGTGCGCTGGGAGTACGGCGCGCCGCGCGAGCCGGCGGCGCCGCTTCAGTCGCCCGCCTGAGCGGCCACCGGCAGCTCGATCCACACGTCGGCCCCGCCGCCGGGATCGTTCGCGGCGTGCGCTTCGCCGCCGTGGGCGCGCGCGATGACGCGCACGATCGCGAGCCCGAGCCCGCTCCCGCCGCGCCCGCGCGCGGGATCGGCGCGCGTGAAGCGCTCGAACGCCTGGTCGACGAAGCCCTCGGGAAAGCCCTCGCCCGCGTCGCGCACGTGCAGCTCGACGTGGCCGTCGCGCAGCTCGGACCCCAGGCGGATGTCGCCGGACCCGTGGCGCACCGCGTTCTCGACGAGGTTGTCCAGCGCCTGCTGCAGGCGCTGCGGGTCGGCGGCGATGGCGGCCGGGGGGCCGTCGTCGACGACGACCGCGCGGTCGCTGCCGCGCAGGCGCAGCTCGAAGCGCTCGCGCACGCCGTCGAGCAGCCGGTCGGTGCGCAGCGCGGCGCGGTTGAGCGCGAGCCCGGGCGGGCCCGCGTCCGAGCGCGCGATCACGAGCAGCGCCTCGGCGAGCTGCGCCAGGCGCTCGGTCTCCTCGGCGGCGGATCGCAGCGCATCGTGGAGCTCTGCGTGCGTGCGCCCGCGGCGCAGGGCCAGCTCGAGCTCGGTCTTGAGGATCGCCAGCGGCGTGCGCAGCTCGTGGCTCGCGTCGGCGACGAACGTGCGCTCGCGCGCGAAGGCTGCCTCGAGCCGCGCGAGCATCGCGTTGAGTGTCGTTCCCAGTCGGGCGATCTCGTCGTCGGTCCGGGCGACCGGGAGCCGCTCGCCCGGGTCGTGCTCGCTGATCGCGGCCGCCTTGCGGCGCATCGCCTCGACCGGGCGCAGGGCGGCGGTGACGACGCCGTAGCCCGCGATGGCCGCGAGCAGCAGCGCGATCGGCATCCCGAGCGCGAGCAGCAGCGCGAGGTTGTGCAGCGACGAGTTGCGGTCGTCGATGCCGGCGCCGACGACGACGATGCGGTCGTTGCCCTGGGCGCGCACCGGCGTCGCGAGCAGGCGCGCGGGCTCGTCTGTCTCGAACGGGTTCGGGCGCTCGACGATGATCGTGCGCTCGGCCGCTCGCCGCAGCCGGCCGGCGTCCAGGAGCGGGGCGCGCACCAGGGGCGCGCTGGCGTCGACGACCGTCCCGTCGGGCGACAGGATCTGGGCGAAGCTCTCGCCGCGCTCGACGAGCACGCTGCCGCCCGGATCCGACAGCCCCGCCGCCGAGCGCTGCATGAGCGTGCTGATGTCGCCGGCGCGCGAGCGCAGCCCCTGGTTGAACGTCTCGTCGAGCTGCGATTCGAAGCGCAGATAGAGCACGAGCGCGACCGCGGCCAGCACGACCGCCATGACGCCGGTGAAGGCGATCGTGACCCGCGCGCGGATCGGCAGCCGGCTCAGGATGGCGGCGACCCCGCGGTGACGCTGCGCAGCCGGTAGCCGGCGCCGCGCACGGTCTCGATCGACTGAACGTCGAACGGCCGATCGACCTTCTCGCGCAGGTAGCGGATGTAGACGTCGACGACGTTCGAGCGGTTCTCGTAGGCGTAGTCCCACGCGTGCTCGAGCAGCTGGTAGCGCGAGAGCACCTCGCCCGGCCGGCGCATGAACGTCTGGAGCAGCGCGAACTCCTTCGCCGACAGCGCGATCTCCGCGGCGCCGCGCCACACCTGTCGCGTCGCGGGATCGAGCCGCAGGTCGCCCGCCTCGAGCACCGTCGGCTTGTCGATCGCGCCGCGCCGCGAGAGCGCGCGCAGCCGCGCGACGAGCTCGGCGAACGAGAACGGCTTGGTCAGGTAATCGTCCGCGCCGCCGTCCAGGCCCGCGACGCGGTCCTCGACCGCGTCGCGCGCGGTGAGCATGAGCACCGGCGACCAGACGCCCTCGCGTCGCAGCCGGCGGCAGGTCTCGAAGCCGTCGATGCCGGGGAGCATGACGTCGAGCACGATCGCGTCGTACTCGGTCGCCTGTGCCATCCACAGCGCGTCCTCGCCCTTGACCGCGACGTCGGCGGCGAGCCCCTCCTCGCGCAGGCCGCGCCGGATGAGGCTCGCCATCTTGATCTCGTCCTCGACGACCAGCACGCGCATCCGTACAGCCTCCCAGGCTCACATGAGCGCGAGATGAGAGTTCGCCGGGCTAGGCGAGACCCGACCTTTGCCGGCCAGAACATGGGCGGCGACGAGGGCGGCCCGATCAGCGGCGGCACCGGCGCGCCGTAGAGACGTGTCTGGGACCCGGGCCCTCGGGGTCCGGGCGCTCAGGCTATTGCGAGCTGTCGCTGTCGCCCTCGACGACGACGAGCCGGTAGTTCTCGTCAAGACGGACGTCGACCGTCGCGCCGTCGGGCTTGGTGATCTCGACCTCCCACGTCGCGCCGTTCTCGCTGTCGCGCTCGACGGCGCTGGCCGTGCCGCCGTTGGTGATCTTCAGGGCAGCGGCGGTGGCGCGGTCGGCCTGCGGGCCCGTGACGTGCCCCTCGCCGTCGTTGCTCGCCTGGACGATCGTCGCGCCGCCGGCGCCGACGACCGCGAGCACCGCCGCGCCGATCAGGACCTTCTTGCACCGTGACGACATGAGATGCAGCTCCTCTCGTGGTGATCGCCGCGCACGTTAGGGACCACCGATGAGATGAGGATGAGCCGCTCATCCCCGACCGCCGCCGCTGCTACGCTCGACGTGCCAGCTCCTTTAACCCGGTCCCGTGAGGCCAGGAAGGACCGAAACCACGATGCCAGACCCGAAGGTCGTCCTCGACAGCGAGGACATGCGGCGAACGCTGACGCGTATCGCGCATGAGATCGTCGAGAACGGTGGCGATCCCGAGCGCCTCGCGCTCGCCGGCATCCACCGTCGCGGCGCCGTGCTCGCGGCCCGTCTGCAGGAGCTCCTGCTCGACCTCCACGACATCGAGGTGCCGCTCGGCTACCTCGACATCTCCTTCTACCGCGACGACGTCACGACCCGCGGGGGCTCGCCGATCGTGCACGCGACCGAGCTCGAGTTCGAGGTCGACGGCCGCACGATCGTGATCGTCGACGACGTGCTTTTCACCGGGCGAACCGTGCGCGCGGCGATCGAGGCGCTGTTCGACTACGGCCGCCCGCGGCGCGTCCAGCTCGCCGTGCTCGCCGACCGCGGCCACCGCGAGCTGCCGGTGCGACCGGACTACGTCGGCAAGAACCTGCCGACCGCGTGGAGCGAGCGCGTCTACGTCCGCGTGGAGGAGATCGACGGGGAGGACAGCGTGACGATCGAGGAATACGTCAAGGGGGATGGTCTCGTGCGACCGGAGGTCGAACAGCTCCATCAGAACGCGGGGCCGGAAGCCCCGCGGAGCTGACCATGAAGCACCTGCTGTCGATAGAGGATCTCGACCGTGTCGCGATCGAGCGCATCCTCGACCGCGCTGCCGCGTTCGCCGAGGTCTCCGACCGCGACATCAAGAAGGTCCCGGCGCTGCGCGGGCGCACCGTGCTGAACCTCTTCTACGAGGCGTCGACGCGCACCCGCTCGTCCTTCGAGCTCGCGGCCAAGCGCCTGAGCGCGGACGTCGTGAACTTCGCCGCCAGCGGCTCGAGCGTCGAGAAGGGCGAGTCGCTGAAGGACACGGTGCTGACGCTCACCGCGCACTCGCCCGATGCGATCGTCATCCGCACGCCGTACGCCGGCGCCGCCGCGCTCGTAGCGGGATGGACGCCGGCGTCGGTCATCAACGCGGGCGACGGCAAGCACGAGCACCCGACGCAGGCGCTGCTCGACGTCCACACGCTGCGCCAGAAGCTCGGCTCGCTGGACGGCCGCTCGATCTGGATCGTCGGCGACGTCGCGCACTCGCGCGTCGCGCGCTCGAACATCCTCGCCTTCCAGAAGATGGGCGCGCACGTGACGGTCTGCGGCCCGCCGACGCTCATCCCGCGCGGGATCGAGGCGCTCGGCTGCACCGTGCGCTACGACCTCGACGACCTGCGCGAGGCCGACGTCGTCTACGCGCTGCGGATGCAGTACGAGCGCATGGACCAGGCGTTCGTCCCGAGCCTGCGCGAGTACGCCGCCCAGTACCAGATCAACGGGCGGCGCCTCGGCCCGCGCCAGGTGCTCATGCACCCCGGGCCGGTGAACCGCGGCGTCGAGCTCTCCGGGGAGGTCGTGGACTCGCCGCAGGCCGTCATCACGATGCAGGTCAAGGCAGGCGTCGTCGTGCGGATGGCCGTGCTCTACGAGGTGCTCGCCGGCGGCGCGGGTGGCTTGCGCCAGAGGTCCGCGCGGCCGACCGAGCCGCAGCTCGCATGACGCCGCCCGAGGCCACGCCGCAGAGCGTCGAGCGCGCCGAGGTCCGGCTCGTCAGCTCGCCGGCGCGGCCGGCCGCGCTGCTCGTGCACGGCGTCCACGTGCTCGATCCGCGCACCGGCCTGGACGGCCTGCACGACATCCTCGTGCGCGACGGCGAGATCGCCGAGATCGGGGCCGCGAACACGCTGTCGGCGCCGCCGGGCGTCGAGCTCGTCGATGGCGCCGGCCGGCACCTGTTCCCGGCGTTCGTCGACCCGCACGTCCACCTGCGCACGCCCGGCCAGGAGCACAAGGAGGATCTCGAGACCGGTACCCGCGCGGCCGCTGCGGGCGGCTACTGCGCGCTCATCGGGATGCCGAACACGGCACCGGTCATCGACTCGGCGCCGGTTCTCAGCGCGCTGTTCGACGCCGCCGCCCGCGACGCGCGCGTGCCGGTCGGCTTCATGCCCTGCATCACGCGCGGGCAGGCGGGACGCGAGCTGACCGAGATGGCCGAGCTGCGCGCGATGGGCGCGGCCGGCTTCACCGACGACGGGCGTCCGGTCGTCGACGCGGGCGTCATGCGCCGCGCGCTGCAATACCAGCGGCTGTGCGGCGGCGTGCTCGCGCTGCACGAGGAGGACCCGTCGCTGTCGCCCAACGGCGCGATGCACGAGGGCGAGGTGAGCGCGCTGCTCGGCGTCGCCGGGATCCCGAGCGTCAGCGAGTCGACGATGGTCGCGCGCGACTGCTCGCTGGCCGGCTACGAGGGCGGGCGGATCCATATCCAGCACGTCAGCGCGCACGAGTCGGTCGCCGCCGTCGCGGCGGCCAAGGCGCGCGGCGTGCTCGTGACCTGCGAGGCCAGCCCGCACCACCTGACGATGACCGACGAGGACGTTCGCAGCCTCGACACGCGGCGCAAGATGAACCCGCCACTGCGCTCGGCAGCCGACCGCGAGGCGCTCGTCGAGGGGCTGCGCAGCGGGGTCATCGACTGCATCGCCACCGACCACGCGCCGCACGCTCGCGACGAGAAGGAGGTCCCGTTCGAGCAGGCGCCGATGGGCACGACCGGGCTCGAGACGGCGTTTGCCGTCGTCCACTCCGCGCTCGTCGTGCCCGGCACGCTGACGCTCTCGCTCGTCGTCGAGAAGATGACGTCGGGGCTCGGGCTGCTCGGGCTGCTCGTGCCGCAGATCGCCGTCGGCGAGCGCGCGAACCTCGTGCTGGTCGACCTCGCCGCGGAGTGGGTCGTGGGGGAGAGCGGCTACGAGAGCCGCTCGGACAACTGCGCCTTCGCCGACCGGCGGCTGCAGGGCAAGGTGCTGCTGACGGTCGCGGCGGGGGCTGTGGCGTACCGGGAACGGTCGATCATGCTCAGCGCGGCATGAGCGCCCGTGTTTCGTCGTCCGGAGGCCGAGACTCATACGTTCTCCTCGAAGACGGCACGCGGTTTGATGGGATCAGCTGCGGCGCGCCGGAGGCCGCGACCGGCGAGGTCGTCTTCACGACCGGGATGTCGGGCTACCAGGAGTCGGTCTCCGATCCGAGCTTCGCCGGTCAGATCATCACGTTCACGTACCCGCACATCGGCAACTACGGCGTCTGCGAGGAGGCGATGGAGTCCGATCGGGTCTGGGCGCGCGCGGTCATCATGCGCGCGGCATCCAACGGCGAGGACGCCCCGACCGCCGAGCGCGGCTGGCTGGACTGGCTGACCGACTGCGGCGTCCCGGCGATCAGCGAGGTCGACACGCGCGCGCTCGTGCGTCACATCCGCGAGGCGGGGTCGATGCGCGGCGGCGTCTTCCCGGAATCCATGGACGAGTCGCGCGCCCGGGACCTCATCGCCGCCGAGCCGTCGATGGCCGGCGCCGACTTCGCGCGCGTCGTGTCGCCGTCGCAGATGACCGTCCACGGAACGGGCTCGGGCCCGCGCATCGCCGCGATCGACACCGGCATCAAGTCCTCGATCGTGCGCAACCTCGTGCAGCGCGGCGCCGTCGTCGAGCTGCACCCGTGCGCGACGAGCGCCGACGACCTGCTGGCGGGCGACCCCGACGCGATCTTCCTCGCCAACGGCCCCGGCGACCCGGCGGCGCTTGACTACATCGTCGACACGTTGCGCGCGCTCGTGGGCCGCAAGCCGACGTTCGGCATCTGCCTCGGCCACCAGCTGCTGTGCCGGGCGGTCGGCCTGCAGACGTTCAAGCTGCCCTTCGGCCACCGCGGCGCCAACCACCCGGTCAAGGACCTCCAGACTCACAAGATCGAGATCACCTCCCAGAACCACGGCTTCGCGGTGCTCGGGCCGGACGGCGCGCGGACGATCCCCGGCGACGAGCCGGTGCGCTGGTCGACGGACTTCGGCGACGCCCAGCTGTCCCACATCAACCTCTACGACCGCACGGTCGAGGGGCTGCAGCTCTGCGACGTCGCCGGGGGTACCGTCCAGTACCACCCCGAGGCAGGGCCCGGGCCGAACGACAGCCTCTACCTCTTCGACCGCTTCCTGGAGCAGATCGCGGCCGCCGCATAGCCATGCCACGCCGCGACGACATCCAGCGGATCCTCATCCTCGGCTCGGGCCCGATCGTCATCGGCCAGGCGGCCGAGTTCGACTACTCCGGCGTGCAGGCCTGCAAGGTCCTCAAGGAGGAGGGCTACGAGGTCGTGCTCGTGAACTCCAACCCCGCGACGATCATGACCGACCCGGAGTTCGCAGACGCGACGTACGTCGAGCCGATCACTCCGGCGTTCGTTACGAAAGTGATCGAGCGCGAACTACCGGACGCGTGTCTGCCGACCCTCGGAGGCCAGACCGGGCTGAACGTCGCCATGGATCTCGCCACTTCGGGCGCGCTCGAAGCCCACGGCGTGGAACTCATCGGAGCGTCCGTCGAATCGATCCGTCGGGCCGAAGACCGCCGGCTCTTCAAGGAGACGATGCAATCCGCCGGCCTCGACGTCCCGCGTTCGCGGTTTGCCTACTCCGTCGACGAGGCCCTGGCGGCCGCGGACGAGTTGACCTACCCCGTGGTCGTGCGGCCCTCGTACGTCCTCGGCGGGGGCGGTTCGGGGGTGGTTACGTCGCCGGACGGGCTTCGTGTCGTCGCGGCCGAAGGGATCCGGCTTTCGACCATCGGCGAGGTGCTCATCGAGGAATCGGTCTCGGGTTGGAAGGAATTCGAACTCGAGTTGATGCGCGACCGTCACGACAACGTCGTCGTCGTCTGCCCGATCGAGAACGTTGACCCGATGGGCGTGCACACGGGAGACTCGATCACCGTCGCTCCTGCGATGACCCTGACCGATGTCGAATACCAGGGGATGCGCGACGACGGCGCGGCCGTCATGCGTGCGATCGGGGTGGAGACGGGTGGCTCGAACGTTCAGTTCGCGATCGAGCCCCGAACGGGGCGCCGCGTGGTGATCGAGATGAATCCCAGGGTGTCGCGATCGTCGGCTCTCGCCTCCAAGGCGACCGGCTTCCCGATCGCCAAGATCGCCGCGAAGCTCGCGGTCGGGTACGCGCTGGACGAGATC
>JBOGYT010000205.1:0-7467 GCA_050696955.1 Solirubrobacteraceae bacterium
GTGGCGCTCGGTGCCGGCCCGGCGACGAGATGGCTGAACACCTCGGATATCGCGGTCTTCGTACGTCTCACCGACGAGCGGGCGGCCGAATCGCGATCGCACTACTGAAGGGCCCTGAAAACGGGACGCTGCGACCGGTGGCGGCGCAGATCGAGGCGGGCGTCGCACGGATCCGAAGGGAATACGAACGTATTTCCGAGGATTCGGGAGGCGATCCGGCGATGTGTCTGCGTCGCCACCGGGCGTGGCGAACCTTTTCCAGGGCCCTCCTAGGCCACAACCTCCGACGGCATGCGGGGCGCGTCAGCGCCGGACGCTGTCGAGCTCGACGACGTTGCCGGCGGGCGGACGGGTGTGCGTCAGCGCCTCGAGCTCGGGCAGGAGGACGACGCTCTCCTGCTCGTTGGGGTCGGTCCTGGCGACGATGCACGTGACCGGCTCGTCCTCGCTCGCGTTGATCGGCAGGTGCGGCACGCCGGCCGGGATGTACGCCATCTCACCCGCGCGGACGGTGAAGCGGTGCTCCAGGTGATCGCCGTACCAGCAGATCACCTCGCCCTCGACCATATAGACGGCCGACTCGTGATCCTCGTGCAGATGCGCACGTGCCCGCCCTCCCGGCGCGATCACGATCACGTGCATGCACAGCGCACGGGATCCCGCGCTCTCGGCGGAGATGCCCTCAAAGACGTGATGACCCTGCTTGCTCTCCGACAGCCCGCCCGGCTTGATCGCGATGCAGTGCTCCTCGCTCGGCGCGACGGCCCGGATCTTCGGTGCGCTGCTCATGTCGGCCCCCTGACCTCGATGCGGTGACAGCACCGAATCTCGCAGGCCGTGGGAGTCGCGACCATGGAGCTATCCGGCGTCCCACCGTTCGGTCTGCCCCACCGGAGGAGCGCCGAACGGGGGCGAGTCGGGGACGGATGTCGCCTTATCCCCCGCATGCGGGGACGATGCGACATCCTGCTCGGCGGCGCGCGGGCCGCAGGAACAACCCGCGCTCTTCGCTCAGGTCTCGCCGCGGCCGCGAGAGATGGCGATCTCTCCGGTGCGCATCATCTCGATGAGCCCGAACGGGCGGACCATCCGCTCGAAGCCCTCGATCTTGTCGGTCGTCCCCGTGATCTCGACGATGACCGAGCGGCGCGTGACATCGACGACCTTGCCGCGGAAGATCTCGCAGATCTGCATGACCTCCGCGCGTTGCGGGCCCTCGACGGCGATCTTGAAGAGCGCGAGCTCGCGGGAGACCGTGG
Source organism: Solirubrobacteraceae bacterium (assembly GCA_050696955.1). Taxonomy (GTDB): domain Bacteria; phylum Actinomycetota; class Thermoleophilia; order Solirubrobacterales; family Solirubrobacteraceae; genus CADCVQ01. Next base: position 1,260 of record JBOGYT010000205.1, read on the forward strand.
TGTCGGGCTCGAGGTCGCGGATCTTCAGGACGTTGATGAGCTTGTGCAGCTGCTTGGTCACCTGATCGATCGGGTGCACCGCGCCGTCGACCGTCAGCGTGATGCGCGAGACGTTGTGGTCCTCGGTCGGACCGACCGTCAGCGTCTCGATGTTGAAGCCGCGCCGCGCGAAGAGGCCGGCGACCCGCGTCAGGACACCCGCCTGGTTCTCGACGAGGATCGACAGGACGTGCTTGCGCCCGGTGTGCAGCCCGCCGGCGGCCTCGAGCTCGTCGAGGCTCAGCATCTCCTTCGTGCCGGGTTCGCCCATGGTGATTACCTCCGCGGGGCGTCCGGCCCCGCGTTCTGATCGCGACGGACGGCCTCCGGCCGTCCGAGACCTGAGCGCGGCGCGCTCATCCCACCATGTCGCGCGCCGGCTGGCCGGGCGCGATCATCGGGTACGTGTTCTCCTCGCGCGTGACACGCACGTCGACGAGCACCGGGCCGTCGGTCGCCAGCGCGTCCTTCATGTCGCCGACGAGCGTCGTCTTGTCGGTGAAGCGCATCCCGGTCGCGCCGTAGGCCTCGGCGACCTTGACGAAGTCCGGGTAATTGCCCATGTCGACGTGCGAGTAGCGCTTGTCCCAGAACAGCTCCTGCCACTGGCGCACCATGCCGAGGTAGCCGTTGTTCATGATGAACACCTTGATCGGGATCTTGTCCTGAGCGCAGGTCGCGAGCTCCTGCATGTTCATCTGGACGGAGCCGTCGCCGGCGATGCAGACGACGGTCTGATCGGGGCAGCCGACCTGCGCGCCGAGCGCGGCCGGCAGGCCGAATCCCATCGTCCCCAGGCCGCCGGAGTTGATCCACCGGCGCGGCTTGGTGAAGTGGTAGTACTGCGCCGCCCACATCTGGTGCTGGCCGACGTCGGACGTGACGATCGCGTCGCCGCCGGTCGCCTCATAGAGCGCCTGCATCATGTACTGCGGCTTGATCTCCCCGTCGGTCGAGTCGTCGTAGCGCAGCGGGTGCTTCTCCCGCCAACCCTCGATCTTCGCCCACCACTCATCCAGCCGCGAGGGGTCGACGCCCTCAAGCGCGCGGTACTCCTTGACGAGCTTGACGAGCACGTTCTTCGCGTCGCCGACGATCGGGATGTGCGCCGGGATGTTCTTCGAGATCTCCGCCGGGTCGACGTCGATGTGAATGAACTTCGCGTTCGGCGCGAACTCCGACAGCTTGCCGGTGATGCGGTCGTCGAAGCGGGCGCCGACGCAGCAGATGAGGTCCGCCTCGTCCATCGCGTAGTTCGCCGTGCGCGTGCCGTGCATGCCGAGCATGCCGAGCCACTGCGGGTGCAGCGCCGGGAACGCGCCGAGCCCCATGAGCGTGCACGTGATCGGGAAGCGGTCGGACGTCGCGAACGCGACGAGCTCCTCCGACGCGTTGGCGTTGACAACGCCGCCGCCCGCGTAGATCACGGGCCGGCGCGCCGAGGCCATCGCCTTCGCCGCCTGGCGGATCTGCTTCGTGTTGCCTTCGATCGTCGGCTGGTAGCCCGGCAGGTGCAGGTCGGTCACCGGTTCGTAGGCGATGTCGGCGCGGCTGAGGTCGACCGGGATGTCGACGACGACCGGGCCGGGCCGCCCGCTGCGCGCGACGTGGAAGGCCTCGTGGATCGCGCGCGGGATCTCCAGCGGCGAACGGATCTGGTAGCTGTGCTTGACGACCGGCATCGTGATGCCGAGCGTGTCGGTCTCCTGGAAGCCGTCCGTGCCGATGAGGTCGGTGCGGACCTGACCGGTGATGAAGACCGTCGGGACGGAGTCCATCATCGCGTCAACGATCGGCGTCACGATGTTCGTCGCGCCCGGGCCGGAGGTCGCGAACGCGACGCCGACCTTGCCGGTCGCCTTGGCGTAGCCCTCGGCCGCATGGCCGCCGCCGGCCTCGTGGCGCACGAGCACGTGGCGGATCCCCGCGTCGACGAAGGCGTCGTAGGTCGGAAGGTTCGCGCCGCCCGGCAGGCCGAATACGACCTCGACACCCTCCGCCTTCAGGCACTCCATGATGGCATCGACCGCACGCATGCACGACCTCCTCTCGCTACGTAAACCGAGGCCGGCCCGTGTGGCCAGCCCGAACGGTCGATACTAGCGAGCCGCCCGAGCCGCGGATTCGGGTGCAATCACCCGGTCGGGGAAGTCGAGCTCCGTCCCGCAGCGCGTGCACAGCGCCTCGTAGATCTTGCAGACGCGCCCGCAGGTCGGGCACTCGCGCCGCAGCTCGTCGCGCTCGTAGCGATAGAAGATCGCCGCGAGCAGCCCGAGCACCGGCACGCAGCCGGAGATGAGAAACCACAGCCAGAACGAGCTGCCCTTGATCTTGCCGACGATCCCGCCGGCGATGGCGAAGCTCAGCGCGACCGCGACATACGCGCCTCCCGCCATCGGCGTCAGTCAGATCGCAGCGTGCGGTATGCCCAGAAGACGGCGATGATGCCGAACACGAGGACGCCCGCCCAGAACACGGCGATGACGAAGCCCTTTATGAGCTGAAAGACGATCCAGGCCGCGACCAGCAGGACCAGAAGCGCCACGGCCTTACTGCCGAGGGAGGACCCTGAAGACTTGGAGGTGGACATGCCTCAAGCGTACTCCCCCGGCGGTCTGGCACTGGCGGTACCCGCCAGCAACGCGGGTCCCGTCAGGTGCGCGAGGAGAACGTCAGTCGTAGCTGCGGCGCAGGTGGCCGAAGTGGTCCAGCGTGGGATCGGGTCGTGTTTGCAGCGGCAGCCGGGCCAACCGGTAACGGCGAACCCTGGGAGCGTGCGCTACGGCTGGCTGCGAGCCGTGGATCGGAACGAGCACGCGACGAGTCAGATCAAGGTGAGAAGCAGGCATGCACTCATGGTGGCGGGGCGCCCGCACTCTGGCTTTGGCCCGCTGGCGGACATTCGCCGAGGCCCTCTCGACCGCCTGTCGAGCGCAGAAACCGGTGCTGTGCAGCGGCCTCCCGCGCCTCGCTCAGGCGATGGCCGCCGCAAGCGCCGGGCGCATCTCCCTGCGCATGCGCCGGCGCAATCGCCAGCGCGCCCCCGCGAAGCTCAGGTTGGCGACCGTCGCGAAGCCCTGCTCGTCGGTGCGCAGCGCGAGCAGCAGGTGGGCGATCCGGTCGCCCGAGGGAAGCTCCGACGCGCCGTCCATGCGGCCGTCGACCTTCACGCAGTAGCAGTAGACCCGGCGCCCGTGGGCGGGGATCAGCAGCGCCCCCGCCTCCCCCACGAGCCACGTGCCGAGCCGGCCGGGCTCGAGCACGAGGCCGGTCCGCGCATGCAGCTCGCGCGCGTCGTGGCCGACGAGGTCGCCGAGCAGCCCGACCGAGCGGCGCTCGGGTTCGGCTTCCCCGCGCCGGCGCGGCCGCAGGACGTTGGCGCCGCGCTGCGCGTAGAGCTCGGGGATGACCCAGGCGTGGGCGATGCAGGCGAGCGCCACGGGGAGCGCGAGCGGATCGAGCAGCATGAGCCCGACCGCGGCGAGCGCGAACGGCACGATGTGCGCGACGGTCGTCAGCGTCCACCACATGCCCACCCGGCGCAGGTACGCCTCGTCGACGCGCGGGCGCCACGGGACGCCGGCGACCTCCGGCAGGATCTCCGGCGCGGCGAGCGGCTGCGGCTGCACCGCCATGATGCGAGCCGTTCTCTACCCGCCCGAGATCGGCAGGCGCAGGATCACGCGCTCCGCGTCGACCGGCAGCTCGCGAACCTGCTCGGCCTGGCCGGGGCCGGTCGTGACCATCGCGAGGTAGCCGCGCTCAAGCTCGGCGCGGAAGGCCTCGACGGCCGCCTCGACGGCGGCGGGATCGTCCGGGGTCCACTCGGCCAGCGTCGAGTGGCCGGTGTGGTCCATACGGATGAGCTTCGACATGCGCGGCCTCCTGTGCGAACTGAGTCTTCGCCGGATGGTACGCCGCGAACAGCGGTCATACGACCGTTGTGGCGCCAGGCAGCGACTCGCCCGCCATCACCAGCTGTCCAGGAGATCGCGGTAGACGTCCGGCGTGATCGCGACATCACCCGCGAACGGGTGCTGGAGTGCGTAGACGAGGAACACCACGAAGCCGCTGTAGCCACCCACGACAGCGACCAGCGCCATCTGGCGGCGGGAGGACTTGGCGTAGAACAGGTACAGCCAGGCGACGGTGATCGTCCCCCCGCCGATCAGCAGCATCCACATCGGTGTCGGGAGCTTTGACCGGCTCGCGACCAGCCGCAGCCGGCGCGCCTCGCCAAGCTCGTTCAAGCGCCCGATCGATTCGGCCAGGAAGTCACCGGCCTTTCCCCGGATCTGGGGGACGACTCTCCGTGAGCCATGGTCGGGAACTCGTCGTCGACGCCGCTCTGGGTGTAGTTGCGTAGAGCCTGGCGAACGGCGTCGCGCTGCGCGGGCGCGTCGAACCCGCCGGCGTCGCGCCTGAGGTTGGACAGTCGGGTCACCTCGGTTCGTTGTACTCCGCCTGGCGCACGTTCGGTGCCCAGCGCAGGACGGCCAAGAAGCCGAGCGCCGCAAACCCTGAGCATGCGGCGACGATCCCGATGCCGACTGCCGCGGTCGAGCTGACCGTGAGCCCGAAGAAGACCACTGCGCCAATGACGGGCAAACCGCCGCCAAGCGCCACCCGGGCCAGCCGCGTCGCGCGCTGCTTGTTCATCCCCACCCCCATGCCTCCGAACGAGCACGCTGCCCCTTGCAATGAGCAGCCTAGAAACGTGCGGCGCCGTGCGCAAGACCGATCTCGCGAAGACGCCGGTCAGAGCAGGGTGGAGCCCGAATCCGCCGACCCGGCGAGCCTCGGCGCAGCGGCGCTCATGAGCGCCCGCAGGCGGTCCGCCACCTCCTCCGCCAGCCGCTCGAAGCGCAGCGCGTAGACGTCGTGGCGCTGCTGGCGCAGGACGCGCGCGTGCCCGGCGAGCGGGCTCGCGGGATCGGCGATGTCGAAGTCGATCTGCTCGTCGATCGCCAGCGGCCGGACGCTCGAGACGAGCATCCCGCCGCTGCCGAGGTTCACCGTCTGGGCGGCGATCGGCGAGCCCTTCGTGCGCCGCAGCGTGCAGGCCAGCGCGATCTCGACTCGTGGCGACCGGCGCAGTTCTTGCCCGGACACCATGCGCGCTCAGACGCCGAGCTTCTCGCGTACGAGCCGTGTCACCTCGCCGCCGTCCACGCGCCCCTTCGTCTCGCGCATGACGTGGCCGATGATCGCGCCGATCGCCTTCATGTTGCCCTGCTTGATCTTCTCCGCGGCGTCGGCGTTGGCGGCGAGCGCCGCGTCGACGATCGGCTCGAGCTCGTCGCCGCCGCCGATCGAGCCGAGTCCCTCGGACTCGACGATCGCGGCCGGGTCGCCGCCGTCGCTGACGAGGCGGTCGAGGACGACCTTCGCATTGGCTGCCGTCACGGTCTTGGAGCCGACGAGCGCGACGAGCTGGGCGAGCGCCTCCGGGCGGACGTTCGTCGTGGCGGGGTCCGCGTCGCCCACGACCGCGACGAGCTCGTTGCAGACCCAGTTCGCGAGCGGCTGCGGCTCGGGGTGGGTGGGAACGGAATCTTCGAGCGCCGCCTCGAAGAAGTCGCCGAGCTCGGTGCGCCACGCGAGCTGGCGCGCGCTGCCGGCGTTCAGGCCGAGGCCGGCGAGGCGCTCCTCGCGCGCCGCCGGCAGCTCGGGCATGGCGCCGTGCGCGGCGTCGAGCATCTCCGGCGTGATCGCGATCGGGACGAGGTCGGGCTCGGGGAAGTAGCGGTAGTCGTGCGCCTCCTCCTTGGAGCGCAGCGAGGAGAGCCGGCCGCTCGCGGGATCGAAGTGCAGCGTCTCCTGGACGACGGGCTCGCCCGCCTCGAGCAGCGCGACCTGCCGCTCGATCTCCGCGTTGACGCCGCGCTCGAGGTAGCGGAACGAGTTCATGTTCTTGAGCTCGGTCTTGGTGCCGAGCTCGGTGTCGCCCGCGCGCCGGACCGAGACGTTGGCGTCGCAGCGCAGCGAGCCCTCCTCCATGTTCACGTCGCTGACCCCGAGCTGGCGCAGTGTCACCCGCAGCAGCTGCAGCCACTCGCGCGCCTGCTCGGCCGACTTCACGTCGGGCTCGGTCACGATCTCCGCCAGCGGCGTCCCGCCGCGGTTGAAGTCGACGATCGACGCGTCGGAGCCGTGGATGCGGCCGCTC
>JBOGYT010000206.1:0-6282 GCA_050696955.1 Solirubrobacteraceae bacterium
CGCGTGTCGCGCGCGTGGGCGGCCGGCCGCGTGACCGACGAGCCGCCGCCGGGGGCGGCGCAGGAGGCGGGGCGCGGATCGGTCTACGTCCGCGACCTCGTCGACCGCGGCGTGATCTTCGTCTGCCGCCACGATCGTGACTCGCGCGAGCTGCTCGTGATCACGCTGTGGGAGGACGAGCGCTGCGGCGCTCCGCGCGTGGACCAGCGCTTCACGGACGCGCTGAAGGAGGACGACGCCGCGCTGGTCGATCCGGGCCGGCGGTGGCGGGAGCGGCGGGACGGGCCGGGCGGCTGACGAAGCAGCGGCGACAGCGGACGGAGGGCGCGGGTTCGCCCGATCGGCCCGGGGTGTGGGGATCCAGTACGTCTCAGGCTTACCAGATCCCCAAACCCCCCACGCGCTGCCGCGGCATGCCGCTCCCTCGTCCATGGTCGCTGCTGTTTGGTCAGCCGCCCGGCGCCGCGCCCACCAGCTCGCGCAGCCGCGTGTGGCGCCGCCGCGCGTCCGCCCTTCGCACCGCGATCGCCAGCGCCGCGGGCTCTCCCACGACGACGCACACCTCCTGGGCCCGCGTCACCGCCGTGTAGACGAGGTTGCGCGTGAGCATGATGTGGTGGCCGCGGAAGATCGGCACGACGATCGCGCGGGCCTGCGAGCCCTGGGCCTTGTGCACGCTCGCGGCGTACGCGAGGCGCAGCGTGTCGAGCGCGTCGACGGGCAGGGTCAGGCGGCGGCCGTCGTCGCCGGCGAAGATCACGCGGTCGCGCTCGGGGTCGTGGTGGACGAGCACGCCGCGCTCGCCGTTGAACAGATCGTGCTCGTAGGAGTTGCGCGTCTGCATGACCTTGTCGCCGACGCGCAGCGGCGTGCCGGCGATCGCCTCGCCGTCTGGATTGAGCCGCGCTCGCAGCTCGGCGTTGAGCGCGTCGATCCCGACAGGACCCTTGTGCATCGGCGCGAGCACCTGCACGTCGGCTGCCGCGTCGAGGTCGTAGTGCGCGGCGAGCCGCACCGCCGCGAGCTCGCAGACCTCCTCGAAGATCGCGCGCGCGCCGTCGCGCTCGATGAGAAAGAAGTCGCGCACGTCGCCGTCGCGTGGCCGCGTCGGCGGCGGCGTGCCTGCGTTGATCGCGTGCGCGGCGCGCACGATCATCGATCGCGCCGCCTGGCGGAAGACCTCGGTCAGGCGCGTCGACGACACGGCGCCCGAGTCGAGCAGGTCCTCGAGCACGCGGCCCGGGCCGACCGGGGCGAGCTGGTCGACGTCGCCGACGAGCAGCACGTGCGTGCGCGGCCCCACCGCGGCGAAGAGCGCCTCGGCGAGGTGCACCGACAGCATCGACGCCTCGTCGACGATCAGCACGTCGCAGCCGTCGATCGGGTTGTGCTCGTCGCGCGTGAAGCCCTCCTCGGGAGCCCACTCGAGCAGCCGGTGGATCGTCGTCGCCTCGGCGCCCGTCAGCTCCGTCAGGCGCCGTGCCGCCTTGCCGGTCGGCGCGCACAGGCGCGCCGTGCGCGTGCGCGCCTTGAGCAGGTCCACCAGCGCGCGCATCGTCGCGCTCTTGCCGGTGCCCGGGCCGCCGGTGAGGATCGACAGGCGGTGCTCGAGCACCTGCGTCACGCCACGCCACTGGTCGTCGCTGGGGACGAACGAGCCGCTCGCCGGCCGCTTGACGCTGAGCAGGTCGAGGGTCGGCCCGTCCCCGAGCAGCCCGCGCACGTGGCGGGCGAGGCGCTCCTCGATCGCGTGCAGCCGGGCGTCGGCGACGCGCCCGGCATCGTCGACGACGACCTTCCCGCGCGCCGCCAGCTCGTCGACCGCCTCGTCCACGTCGCCGCCGCCCAGCAGCTGCGAGGCGCGCTCGGCGAGCTCCGCGCGGGGGAGATGGCAGTGCCCGTCGGTCTCGGCCTGGTTGAGCGCGTGCAGCACGCCGGCGACGAGCCGCTGGGGCGCGTCGAGCGGCACGTCGAGCGCGCGGGCGAGGGCGTCGGCCGTCGCGAAGCCGATCCCATCGAGCTCGCAGATCGCGTACGGCTCGCGCTGCAGCCGCGCGATCGAGCCGGTGCCGAAGTGGCGCGCGATGCGCGCGGCAGCGGACGCGTCGACGCCGTGCGTGTCGAGGAACAGGCGCAGCTCGCGCAGCTCCCGCTGGCCGCGCCACGACTCGACGGCGGCCGGCAGCCGCCGCGGACCGATGCCCGGCACCGCGCCGAGCACCCGCTCGGGATCGCGGTCGATCGCCGCCAGCACCTCGCCCGGCCCGTGGCGCTGCACGAGCGTCGCGGCCCCGCGCGGGCCGACGTGCTTGACGCTCTCCAGGTAGGCCATCACGGCCTGCTCGGAGACCGGCTCGAGGATCCGCACGCGCTCGACGCCGAACTGCCAGCCGTGCCGGGCGTGGCGCCGCCAGGCGCCGCCGACCTGCAGTGCCTCGCCCTCGTGAACATGCGCGAGCGAGCCGACGAGGACGACCTCCTCACCCTCGTCGGAGAGCGCGTCGAGCACGGCGAAATCGCCGTCGGGCACGCTCCAGCGCACGCCCATGACCTCGACGGCCAGCTCGCTTGCGTCTTGGTCTCGCGGCGGCGCGTCGGACATGCGCTCACTGTGGCATCTCGGGATGACGGGCGCGGTTCTTGCAATTCGAGCCAGATACGTGTAGATACACCCTATGGCGAGCAAGCTCAGCGCCGATGACCTCGACACCTGTGCCCAGGTCCGAGCCGCCTGCGCGTGCGGAACGCTGCGGCGCGCGGCGCGGCTCATCACGCAGCGCTACGACCACGCGATCGCGCCGAGCGGCGTGAAGGTGACGCAGCTTCCGCTGCTCGTGGCGCTCGGCGCCCACGGGCCGGTGCCGTTGACGCCGCTGGCCGAGGTGCTCGCGCTCGATCGGACGACGCTCACGCGCAACCTCAAGGTGCTCGAGGAGCGGGGGTTCGCGACGTTGCGGCCCGACGAGTACGACGCGCGCGTCCGGCTCGCGGCGATCACCGACGACGGCGCGCACGCGCTATCGCGGGCGCTCGCGCTGTGGAAGGACGTGCACGGCGCTGTGGTCGAGGAGTTCGGCGAGCCGCGGCTGCGTTCGCTGTACGGGGAGCTGTCGACGCTGACCGAGGTGAGCGCCGGCTGACACGAGCGCGGTGGCCGGACGGCCATCGCTTCACAATCAATAGGTGTAGCTACACGTATGAGGAGGAGAACAGCATGATCTCGACACCCGTCACCGTCGCCCTCGTCGCGGCGGACATCGGCCTGATGGCCCTACTGCTCGGAGGGATCGCCTACGCGGCGGCGGCCGAGCGCCGCGAGGCGACAAGGCCGGCCGGCCCGGTCTTCGTGTTCGCCGGCTTCATGGTCGTCGCCTGGTTCACGGCGGTCTTCATCCTCGCGAAGAGCGACACGTTTGCCTCGACGCCCGCGACGACCTTCCCGCCGCTCATGGGCTTCGCGATCCTCGCGCCGATCATCTGGGGCACGGTCGTGCTCCTCGCGCTGCCGGGCTTCCGTCCGCGGCTGGCGCGGATCCCGCTGCACTGGCTCGTCGGCGTCCAGTTCTACCGCGTCGCCGGTGGGCTGTTCCTCATCGCCTACGCGCAGAACGACCTGCCCGCCGAGTTCGCGCTGCCGGCGGGAATCGGCGACATCCTCGTCGGGCTTGCCGCGCCGTTCGTCGCACACAAGCTCGCCAAGGAGGGACCCGAGCGTGCGCGTGGCGCGGTGCTGACCTGGTGCGCGCTGGGGATCTTCGATCTCGCCGTCGCCGTTTCGATGGGCTTGCTCACGTCACCGAGCGTCTTTCAGCAGCTCGCGCTCGACGCGCCGAACTACGAGATCACGCGCTACCCGTTCGTGCTCATCCCGACGTTCGCCGTTCCGGCGTCCGTGCTGCTGCACATCTACGTCATCGCCCAGCTCATGCGGCGGCGCGCGCCCGCCGCGCCGCACATGGCCGGGATGAGCAGCGCGTAACGTCCGCGGGCGCGTCGGCCGCCCGGTCGGCGGCCGACGTGCCTGCGATACTGGCCGCGTGGCACTCGGAGCCATCCTCACCGCCATCGCGACGCCCTTCGACGACGACATGAACGTCAACGAGAACGCGTTCGTGGCGCTCCTCGAGCACGTCTGCGCGCACGGCTCGGACGGCGTCGTCGCCTGTGGCACGACCGGCGAGGCCGCGACGCTGACCGACGAGGAGCATCTGCGCGTCATCGAGCTCGCGGTCCAGAACGCGCCCGACGGCAAGACCGTCGTTGCCGGCACCGGCTCGAACGACACGCGGCACGCGGTGAAGCTGACCGAGAAGGCGACGGAGCTCGGCGTCGACGCGACGCTGTCGGTCACGCCGTACTACAACCGCCCCAACAAGCGCGGGATCATCGCTCATTTCACGGCGGTCGCGAAGGCGACCGACAAGCCGGTGATCCTCTACAACATCCCGAGCCGCACGGCGACCGACATGCCCAACGACCTGCTCGAGGACCTCGCGCAGATCGAGCACATCGAGTACGTCAAGCAGGCCAACGACGACAACCTCGACCTCGTCCCGGGCCTCGGCGTCTACGCCGGCAACGACGACACGCTCGCGCGCACGCTCGACATGGGCGGCGAGGGCGGCATCTGCGTCGCCAGCCACCTCGTCGGCGACGACATGCAGCGCATGGTCTCTGCCGACCCCGACGATCGCGCCCGCATCGACCGGTCGCTGCGGCCGGTCTACCGCGCGCTTGGCGTCACGACGAACCCGATCCCTTTGAAGGCCGCGCTGAACATGCTCGGCCACGACGTGGGCGGCCTGCGTCTTCCGCTCGTGGAGGCCAGCGATGGGGAGTGCGACGTGATCCGCGCCGCGCTCGAGCGCTGCGGCCTGCTCGGAGCACGCGCTTGAGCGGCCCGCTGCGCGTCCTGCCCCTCGGGGGTCTCGGGGAGATCGGCAAGAACATGACGGTCGTCGAGTACGAGGACCGGATCGTGCTCGTCGACGTCGGCCTGCGCTTCCCGACCGCCGACATGATGGGCATCGACCTCGTGCTGCCCGACTTCGCCTACCTGCGCGGGCGCGTGTCGGACATCGAGGCGATCGTCGTCACCCACGGCCACGAGGATCACCTCGGCTGCCTGCCGTTCCTGCTGCGCGAGCTCGGCGTCGACGACGCGCCGCCCGTCTACGGCGGCCCGCTGACGATGGCGATGGCGCGCTCCAAGCTCGACGAGCACCGGCTCGCGCGCGACGTCGAGGTCATCGACGTCAAGACCGGCGAGCAGCTCGAGTGCGGCCCGTTCGACGTCGAGCTGATCCACATGACGCACTCGATCCCGGATTCGAGCGCGGTCGCGTTGACGACGGACCTCGGGACCGTGCTCGTCACCGGCGACTACAAGTTCGACCAGACGCCGGTCGACGGCGTGCCGGCCGACGTTACGCGCCTCGCCGAGCTCGGGCGCGAGGGTCTGCTGCTGCTGTGCGGCGACTCGACGAACGCCGACCGCCCCGGCTTCGCGCCGAGCGAGAAGGTCGCCGGCCCGAACCTCCAGGACGTCTTCAGCCGCTGCGCGGGCCGGATCGTCGTGACGTCGTTCGCGTCGAACATCCACCGCGTGCAGCAGGTCGTCGACGCGGCGGCGGCGCTGAACCGCAAGGTCTGCCTCGTCGGCCGCTCGATGCGCAAGAACACGAACATCGGCCGCTCGCTGGGGCACATCGTCATCCCCGACGGGCTTCTGATCGGTCCGCGCGAGCTGCCGGACTTCCCCGACGAGCGGATCGTGATCATCTCGACCGGCTCCCAGGGCGAGCCGCTCAGTGCGCTGCGGCGGATGGCCCACCGCGACCACCCGCAGGTCGAGCTGCACGCCGGCGACACGGTCGTCTTCAGCGCCACGCCGATCCCCGGCAACGAACGGGCCGTCAACGAGACGATCGACCGGCTGTACCACATCGGCTGTGACGTCATCACGACACAGGACGCGCCGATCCACGCCTCCGGCCACGGCTATCAGGAGGAGATCAAGCTCATGCTCAACCTGACCCAGCCGCGCTACGTCATGCCCTTCCACGGCGACCACAAGCGCATCCACCTGCACGCGCAGCTCGCCGAGGCGGTCGGGATCGAGCCCGACAACATCTTCAAGGGCGAGAACGGGCTGCCGCTCGAGCTGACCGCGAAGGGCGCGAGCTGGGCGGCGAAGGTGCCGGCGGGGATGATCTTCGTCGACGGCGTCGACATCGGCGACGTGACCGACGTCGCGCTGCGCGACCGCCGCATGCTGTCGGC
>JBOGYT010000207.1:0-10782 GCA_050696955.1 Solirubrobacteraceae bacterium
GCCCGGGCGGCGCCGGCGCGCGCTCCTCGACAAGCGTGTTCCAGGCCTGACACCCCGGGCAGCGGCCGTGCCAGCGGGCGCTGGAATGCCCGCAGGCGGAGCAGACGTGGACCGTGGTCGGGCGTGCCATCAGCCGAGACTAGGACCTGCACCCGACGTCTTCGCCCCCGCTGCGCACTCGCGAGCGTCGAGCCGATACGTTGAACGCCGACAGATCGCGGGCACGAGGCCTCGATCGCCCGGAGGAGGTGTCACATGAGGCGCAAGATGCCGTCGCCGTCGACGGTGATCGCGCTCATCGCGCTGGCAGTCGCGCTATCGGGAACAGCGGTCGCAGCGGTGGCCGTGGACTACGCCAAGCGCGCCGGATCGGTTGACGGCAAGAGCGCCGTGTCGCCCAGCGCGTCGTACAAGCGCGCCGCCGGCAAGCTCGTCGCGACCGCCAGGCGCGGGGACGACCGCGGGCGCATCCCCGGCAGGTTCGTCAGCGACGTCATGCGCGGCGCGAGCACCAACCTCACGCGGTTCATGCGCGTCGTCGACAACCAGAACGGCCCCGTCGTCACGCTGGCGACGATCCCCGGGATCGGGCGGCTCGACGCCCAGTGCCGCGACCAGGACGCCAGGGTCGGCAGGGAATCGACGCAGACGCTCATCACGTTCATCGCCTCCGACCCGCGCGGCGTGAACGTCTCGCGCCTGCTCGGCCGCGACATCGACCGCGCGCAGGACGGCGTCGTCTTCGCCGCGCTCCCGGCCGAGCCGGTGCCGATCATCAACTTCGCCGATTCGCTCTTCCAGCTCATCCTCCAGGCGCGCGAGCGGGCGGTCCTCGTGATGGGCTCGTCGCGCAGCAACCTCAACCAGACCCCGGACGCGGCCTGCCTCATCTGGGGAGTCGCGCTGCGCGTCGGGTAGCGGACGCTCAGCGCGTCGCGTCGAGCGCGGCGAGGACGTCGGCGACGAGGTCCTCGGCGTCCTCGAGCCCGGCGCTGAAGCGAATGAAGCCGGGCGTCACGTCGTCGCTGCCCCAGCGGGCACGGCGCTCGGCCGAGCTGTGCACGCCGCCGAAGCTCGTCGCCTCGGCCACGATCTCGCACGCCGACAAAAACGCCTGCGCGCGCTCTTCGCTGCCCAGGTCGAAGCACAGGACGGCGCCAAAGCGCCCGCCGAAGCTGCGCCGGGCGAGCTCGTGCTGCGCGTGGCTGGGCAGGCCCGGATAGCGCAGGTCGGCGACGTCGTCGCGCCGCGCCAGCGCCTCGGACACGCACAGCGCGTTGGCGCACTGGCGCTCGAAGCGCACGTCGAGCGTCGCGAGCGAGCGGTGCGCGAGCCACGTTTCCAGCGGCCCGGCGATCGCGCCGGTGAGCTCGCGCCAGTCGCGCAGCCGGTGCGCGCGCTGCGCGTCGGCGGTCACGGCGTAGCCGAGCACGAGATCGCTGTGGCCGGTGAGGAACTTCGATGCGCTCGACAGCGAGATGTCGGCGCCGAGCTCGAGCGGCCGCTGGCACAGCGGCGACGCGACCGTGTTGTCGACGACGAGCGGCGCGCCCTGCGCGTGCACGTCGCCCGCCAGCGCCTCGACGTCGAGCAGCGCGAGCCCGGGATTGGAGGGCGTCTCGATCCAGACGAACGTCGCGCCGGGCAGCGCCGCGCGGACCGCGACCTCGTCCGTGGCGACGAGCCGCACCTCGACGCCGCGCGGCCGTAGCTGCTCGATCGCGATCTTCCGGACGGTGGGATAGCCGTCGCCGGGCAGGACGATGACGTCACCCGGCACCGTCGACGACAGGAGCACCGCCGCGACCGCCGCCATCCCGGAGGAGAAGAGCACCGCATCGCCGGACTCGAGCGCACCGAGCGCGGTCTCGTACGCGGTCCACGTCGGGTTCGCGTCGCGCGTGTAGCCGTACGCGGATGCGTCGCTGGGCCCGCTGAGGTGAAACGGCGCGGCGAGCACCGGCCCGGGCAGAAACGGCTCGCCCTGAGCGGGCGCCGGCAGCCCGGCGTGGACGACGCGCGTCGCGGGCCGCAGCGGCCGGTCGCTCATCCACCGGATGCTAGTGCTAATGCTTGACGCGATCGGGCGCATCCGAGTACGTTCGCGACGTGATCGGGCAGGGGACCTGATGGCCGTAGCGTCGCGCACCATGCGCGTGCACATCATCAGCGACATGGAGGGCGTGTCGGGCATCGTCAAGCCGGAGCAGATCACCGGCGGAGACCCGATGTTCATGGATGCGCGCAAGCTCTACACGGAGGAGATCAACGCGGCCGTGCGGGGAGCGAAGGCCGCCGGCGCGAGCGAGATCGTCGTCATGGATTGCCACGGCGCGGGCGGCGGGTGGACGTTCAACTCGCTGATCGCCGAGGACCTGCACGCCGATTGCGAGTGGGTGGTGCAGGAGGAGTGGACCGGCTACACCGCCTTCCTCGAGGCAGGCTGCGACGCCGCGCTGTTCGTCGGGATGCACGCGATGGCCGGCTCGCGGCTCGGGAACTTCAACCACACGGTGTCCGGCCGGGACTACCAGCGTCTGTGGTTCAACGGCACGGAGGTCGGAGAGAGCGGGATCAACGCCGCGCTGTGCGGCACGTGGAACTGTCCGGTCCTGCTCGTGACCGGAGACCAGGCCGCATGCGACGAGGCGACGGCCCTGCTGGGCGCGGGTCTGACCACCGTCGCCGTCAAGCAGGGCCTGGGATCTCTCTCGGCGCGGATGATCCCGCCCGCGCGGGCCCGCCAGCTCATCGAGGACGGCGCGCGACGAGCGCTTGCCGACCTCACCGCCGTGGCCCCCTACGACCCCGGGAGTCCCTGCGAGATCAAGCTCGAGTTCAAGCGCACCGAGCCGGCGGACCGGCTTCGCTTCCACCCGGGCGTCGAGCGCCTGGACGGGCGCACGATCCGCGTCCAGGCCGACAGCTGGTGGGATGCCTGGAAGCGCTTCTTCTTCGAGACGTAGCCCGTCAACCCGAGGGGGTGACCGCGACGAGCTCGAGCGCAACCGCCAGCGCGCCCGAGCGCAGGAGCGTCGCGAGCTGCCGGGCGGATGCGACCGTGAAGCCGCCGCCGATCTGCAGGCCCCGCCGCGGGTCGACGCCATCCGGATTCTCCCGAGCGTCGATGAACGGGACCGTCACGATCTCGTCGTCGAGGACGATCGCGAAGTGCTGGTTGGCGCTCGGGTCCTGTCCGGGCAGCGATCCCACCGCCCGGGCACCGCGCCGGGCGATCGTGCGCGTGACGTCGCGCCAGATCTTGCGGCCCTTCGGGGTGAACTCGAACGTGACGACCGGCGTGCCGACGCCCGCCGGCCCCTCGTCGAAGCGCTGCTTGGGGCTGCGGATCTCGTCGCCCTCCAGGCCGACGTCGTCGCGCAGCACGAACCATCGGTTGGGCTTGCTCTTGACGTCGGCGGCTTGCTCGGCGCGCAGGAGCACGGTGCCTTCCTTGACTTCGCGGATCTCGACACGCTCGCGCGCCGGGGGCGGAGCGTCCGCCAGTGCGGCGGCGCGCGTCCGAGCGCCGTCGCCGTAGACCCTCCTGGCCTTCGGTTCGACGGCGTAGAAGACGCTGCCCGGGCGCGCGTTGTCGCCGTCCCTGTCGGCGTTGCGCCCGCCCGCCCGCGCGATGGCGTCGAACAGGGACAGCGCCCCGACCTGACCCGCCGCCGGACCGCCGGTGACCGATGCGTCGTCCGGACTGGGCCGGCCGTCGGGCCCGACGACGTTGGCCTCCCAGTCATAGAAGGACAGCCGTCCGGTACGGGCCACGTCCTGCAGTTCGGACACGCCGACCGCCGCCACGCGATCGCTGGGCACCTCGATGACGATCCGATCGCGGCCCTCGCGCCGCGCGCGGTGGCGAATCTCGAGCGCCGCAAGACGTTCGCACACCACCGGGATATCGCGATCGAGGCGGGTAGCGCCCCGGTACGTCAGCCGCGTGGTCGGTTCGCTGAAGTCGCTTCCCGGGGTCCCGCACATGCCGCGCCCGGCCACCCCCCGCTTCTCGTCGCCCCCGCAGCCGGCGGCGGCGACCAGCAGGGCGATCCCCAGCGCCCACACGACGGCGTTGTACACCCGAGGCTGCCCGCGCGCCGGCATGAGGCGGCACTATGTCATCGCGTGCACGCGCCGGCGCTCGCGCGGAGGTCGCGGAGCGATAGCCTCGGCCCATGTCCGACGACGCGGATGACCGGCCGCAGGCAGGCGCCCGGGAGCCCCAGCGGGTGCGCGCTGCAGATCTCAAGCCAGGCGATCGGTTCACGACCGATCGAGCGCCCGGCGAGTTCGTCGTCGAGAGCGTCGACGGCGCGAGCGCCTATCGCGTCGTCAGAACCACCGTCGGCAAGGTGTTCGGGCTGCCACGAGAGCTCATGGTGCGGGTCTATCCAGAGCCCGCGCCGGACGACGACGCTTGACCGGGTTTCGAGCGCTTGAGAGTGTAGAACGCGCCGAACTTGCTGGTCCGAGCGTAGGAGGTAGCGTGGATGGCTGGTCTGTTGAGACGAAGCCCGGCGGGCACGGACCGTCGTCCAGGCCAGA
Source organism: Solirubrobacteraceae bacterium (assembly GCA_050696955.1). Lineage (GTDB taxonomy): Bacteria > Actinomycetota > Thermoleophilia > Solirubrobacterales > Solirubrobacteraceae > CADCVQ01. Next base: position 4,552 of record JBOGYT010000207.1, read on the forward strand.
TCGAGCCGCCACCGGTCGATGGCGACGACCTGCCGCCGTTCCCCGAGCTCGCCGCCGCCATCAAGTCAAACCGCGCGAGCTTTGACACCTACGTCCGCGCGCGCTTCCTCGCGGACGAGCGCTTCAACAGCGATTCCAGCAGTCGCGCCGTGCATGCGAAATGGCGCTCCGCGCTGCTCGAGGCCTACCAGGCGGAGTCGGGCAAGATCTGTGGCTCGTACTATTGCGAGCACCTCGTCGGCGCCGCCGCGCGAACGGACCGCCCCCGCTTCGCGCTCGTCTTCAACTCCAACAGCTGGGGCCAGGAGGAGCAGCTGCTGACGAGCTGCGACGGCTTGTACTGGGAGGGCATCGACTACCTCGCAGGCACGGATCGCACGACGTTCGTCGAGCGCCTGTACTCGGTCGCGACGGACGTCTTGGCGCTGCTCGACACGCGCTGTGGCCCCAACGGCGCTCCCGCCGAGCCGCTGCCTGATCCCGACGACGCGCCGACACTTCGATCCCAGGCGCTCGAGGCGCTCGAGCGCAAGCTGCAGGACGTTCGCGCCTTCTACGCCAAGGCGGCACCGAATCGGGCGCGGTTGCGCTATCTCGGCGGCGTCGCGGCCGGCTTCGCGTTGACGCTCGGACTCGCCGGGCTGCTGTTCTTGCTGCTCTGGGTGTCGGAGGTCGTGTCCGTCGAGGACCGCGGCGAGATCATCGCGATCTGGATCGCCGGCGCGATCGGCGCCGTCGTCAGCGTGATGCAGCGCGTCAGCTCGGAGAGCCTCGAGCTGCATCACGAAGCGGGCCGGTCAGAGCTGATCCTGCTGGGGGCGATCCGCCCGGTGCTGGGAGCCGCGATCGCAGTCGCGCTGTACTCGCTGTTCGCCGGGGGCATCCTCGACTTCGCGCTGCCCAGTGGCAATGCGAACGAGCTCTACTACTTCGCCGGCATCGGCTTCCTCAGCGGCTTCAGCGAGCGCTTCGCGCAGGACATGCTCGTCCGGACCAGCACGCACTTCACCCGCGACGACCCACCGCCGGCCCCGTCCGGCGAAGCCCCGCCGGGCGACAAGCCGCAGTAACGGAATCCAGTCGAAGGATGGAGCGCGGTGGCCGCGGACTCCTCCGGAAGGCAGGTGGCCGTGGCTACTGACCGCAGCGGTGCCCTAACTAACGCCTGCCACCCGTCCCCGACTCGCGCCGACGTCGCGCCGGCACGCGCTCCCGACCCGCACCCCTCTATTGATGCTGTTTGACGCGCCGCGCGGCGGCGGGTCTCGTCGAGGCGGTTCAGGTGAGCGATCTACGCCGCGTTGCTCACGAGCGAACCGCCGCGGCCGGGCTCGGCGCGGTCGTGGCGGCGGCGGACAGCAGCTCGTCGCGGGACGCGAGCTTGACGCGCGGACGCCGCTCGCTGCGGCCGCGCGCGAGCTCGAGACCGTTGATCGCGCGCCAGCCGTCGCGCGTGACCAGGTCCGGCGCGCGCTCGGCCAGCAGCGCGTCGATCTGCTCCCGATCGGGGTTCGCCGCCGGCGGGAGCGCCGCGGCCTCGAGGTCGCTGACGAGACAGTCCACCGTCTCCTCGGCGTCGCGCTTGTTCGTGCCCAGGATCCCGGTGGGGCCGCGCTTGATCCAGCCCACGGCATAGACGCCGGGAAGCGGGTCGCCGTCGGGGGTGAGCACCCGGCCGCGCTCGTTGGGGAGCACGAAGTGGCGGTCGTCGAAGGGCACGTCGGGCAGCGGCACCGCTCGGTAGCCGACCGAGCGCAGGACGAGGCCGCACTCGATCCTCTCCACGGGCTCGTCCACGGCCCGCGCCCGCAGCGAGCCGTCGTCGGCTCGCACGATCTCGTTGCGCTGGACGTCGATCGCCTCCACCCGGTCGGTGCCGCGAACCTCCACCGGGGAGCGCAGGAAGCGCAGCTCGATCCGCCGACGAGCGTCGGGGCGGACCGGCCGCGCCGCGAACTCGCGCAGCAGCTGCAGGTTCGTGCGCGTGGTGAAGGTCCCGTGCTCGGCCAGCCACTGGTCCGAGACGTCGTCGAGGTCGAGCGCGCCGGCATCGACCCGGGTGTCGACGCCGTCGAGGTGTCCCAGCTCGCGCAGCTCCGCGCTGGTGAACGCCGCCTGCGCGGGTCCGCGGCGACCGAGCACGATCACCTCTTCGATGCGGCTCTCGCGCAGCGCCTCGAGCGCGTGATCCGCCACGTCCGTACGCTCGAGCTCGCCTGCGCTCAGCGTGAGCATCCGCACCACGTCCGCCGCGACGTTGCCGTTGCCGATGACGACCGCGCGCCGCGCCGACAGGTCGAACTCGAGCTCGCGGTAGTCCGGATGGCCGTTGTACCAGGCGACGAACTCCGTGGCGGCCCAGCTTCCGGGCAGGTCCTCGCCGGGGATTCCCAGCGACTTGTCGGTCTGCGCGCCGGTGGCATAGACCACGGCGGTGTAGTGATCCATGAGCTCGGCGTGCGAGATGTCGACGCCGACCTCGACGTTGCCGAGGAAGCGGCAGCCGCGCTTGAGCGTCTGCCGGTCGAAGGCGTCCTCGAGGCGCTTGATCTCCTGATGGTCGGGCGCGACGCCGCCGCGCAGGAGCCCCCATGGCGTGGGCAGCCGCTCGAACAGGTCGATCTCGGCATCGCCGTGAGAGCGCAGCAGGCAGGCGGCGGCGAACGCCCCCGCGGGCCCGGCGCCGACGATCGCCACGCGTGGTCGGGTGCGAGCCATCAGCCGGCGGTGCGCTCGGCGGTGCTGCGCTCGCCGAAGAACTGCTCGTTGAGGTCCAGGGCGTACGCGTACTTGTCGGGAAGCTCGAACCCGGCGAAGACCGCGTCGATCGGGCACGCCTCGACGCAGGCGTCGCAGTCGATGCAGACCTCGGGGTCGATGTAGAGCTGCTCAGCCGTCTCGAAGTCGGGCGCCCCGGGCTTGGGATGTATGCAGTCGACCGGGCATACCTCGATGCACGAGTCGTCCTTGATGCAGCTGCCGACGATGACGTAGGTCATGACCGGAAGGCTACATACTCCGCAAACCCGGGTGCCTTTCGAGTATTACCGCGCTCCCGAATACAGCAGCGAGCCGGGCGTCGTCAGCGACTCGCCGGTCTCCAGCAGCGTCTTCAGGCCCGAGAGGATCTGCGGCCAGCCGCCGTAGATCTCGTTGTTGACGTCCTCGCGCAGCTGGTCGTGCGTGACGGTCAGGCGGCAGGAATCACCGACGGGCTCGATCTCCCACGTGACCCGCGACGTTCCCTCGCTCTGGACGTCCTCGCTCCACAGCGCCGTCATGCTCTGGACGAGCCGGCGCGGCGGGTCGACCTCCAGGTTCTCCCCCGCGGCGATGTCGACGCCGCTCGGGTGGACGGCCTTGTAGGGCGATCCGGGCGTCCAGTCCGAGCTGATGCCCACGCCGAAGTTGTACTTCTGTCTCATCTCGCTGTCGGTGATCGCCTCCCAGAGACGCTCCGGGGTCGTCTTGATGTAGATCTCGAACACCTTCTCCATGAGGCCCTCCTCGAGTGTGCGCTTGAGCCCGCTGAGCGTCGCGGCCCAGGGCTCGGCGTATTTGCTCACCCACCGGTCGTGGACGAGCCGGATCGGGACGGGGTTCAGGAAGTGCAGCTTCTCGCGACCGCGCCGCTTGGTGGTCACGAGGCCCGCCTCCTCGAGCACCTTGAGGTGCTTCATCACGCCGAAGCGGCTCATCGGCAGCCGCTGCCCGAGCGAGCTGAGCGACTGCCCGTCCTGCTTGAACAGCTCGTCGAGCAGGCTGCGCCGAGTCGGATCGCCGAGGGCTTTGAACACCGCATCCATGCCGCCGATAATACGTGACTATTTGGTCACCTGTCAAGCGGATGCGAAAGGTGCCGGCCGGGGTTACTGCGTCCCGGCCGTTGCGGGTAAGCCCCGCAACGCCAACGAACGCGCGACCCGAAGGGAGGACCATGACCGAAGAGAAAGACTCGCTGCAGGGCGATCCGGACATCACGAGCGGGACCGCCGATCCGGACCCCGTCAACGCCCCCACGACGCCGGAAGACGAAGGGAACGTCGGCGACGGCACGGGCGAAGGCGCCGTGACCGACGACGCCACCGACACGAACCCGAAGACCGAGAACCCCGACTGACCCGAAGCCGTGCGAGGCCTGCGTCGCGATCGCGCGGCGCAGGCCGCGCGCTGTCCGCGCTACGCGCTCTGGACGAGCGAGAGGTGAGCGGGCGCCGGACCCGGCGCCGGGATGTAGCCCGTGCCGAGCAGCGCCGCGACCGTCTCGGGCGCGGCCTTGCCCAGGAGCTTGACCTGGCGGCTCGAGAACATGACGAGCGTCAGGTCGGTGATCGCCGTGACCGTCGCAGCCGCGTACGCCGGCCGCTGCGGCGCGAGCTCGCCGAAGAGGTCGCCGGGGCCGAGTTCGGCGATCGGCTCGCCCGCGTGGCGGACGCGTCCGCGACCGGCCATGATGACGACGAGCGCCTGCGGAAACGGCCCGTCGAGCAGCAGCTTGCCGCCTGCCGCGACGTGCATCTCGGTTCCGTACTCTGCGAGGTCCACGTCATATCGGCGTGAACATCGGCCGAACACCGTTCGTTGCAAGCGCACGACGCATCTCAGGCCTCGGCTCGCAAAGGCCGTACAAACTCGTACACCCGGCCATCGCTTCATGTTCGCCACCTACCCTCCGCACGTGCCCACAGCGACGGAAATCACAGATCGCCTCTACGAGGCGTGGAACGACGACGGCCTCGGATCGCTGGCCGACCGGATCGACCCGGCGATCGAGCTCATCCCCGATCCCCTGCGGCCCGTCGAGACGGCGCTGCACGGCCTCGAGGGCTGGCAGCAATGGGTGGACCGGTGGGAGCGCAGCTACGAGGCGATGCAGATCAAGCCCGACGCGATCATGCCGCTCGACGCAGAGCACGTGCTCGCGCTCGTGTCGATCACCGCCACGCCGCGCGGCGGCCATGAGCCGCTGAGCTGGGCCGCCGCACACATCTGGACCGTGCGCGACGGTCGCATCGCCGGCTGGGAGACCCACCTCGACCTCTCCGCCGCGCGCCAGACGCTCGACGTCTAGCGCGACGCGCAGCCGGCCGCCTGACCAGTGGGTCGTAAGGTGACGTTGGGCGTGAAACCGCGAGGCGCCGGCGTCGCCAGGCAAGGACGCAGGAGCGTGCAATGGCAGGGCGATTGCCGCGACTGAGGACGCCGCATGGCGACGATCGGCGTCCGCGGTAACGCGTCCAACGTTGCCTCACGGCTCACCAGCACCCATTTCACGACCGCATCAGCCCGAACCCCTACCTCTCGCGCGACCCGACGATGGACGCGCCCACCGTAAGCCGGTGCGGGAGCCCGCTGGGCGAGTTGCCGGTGATGGACGGACTGCAACAACGAGGGCGGCCCGCAGGCCGCCCTCGCTCACAGCATTGGTGTGCGCCTGTCGGCGCTACTCCTCGGTGGGCTCCTCGACGCTCGGCTGATCCAGCGCGCCGGCGGGCTCCGCGGGGGCGTCGGCGTCGCTCGCGCCTTCGGTCGCCTCGGCGTCACTGGCCGCTCCGACGGCGGCTGGCACCTTCGCCGGCTCGACGACCGTCAGGGAGACCTCGCGGTCGTCCTCGTCGGGCGCCTTCTCGACCATGACCGTCGCGCCGGGCGTGAGCTCGGCCCGCAGGACGAAGTCGGCCAGCGGGTCCTCGATGTAGCGCTGGATCGCGCGCCGCAGCGGGCGGGCGCCCATCGCGGGATCCCAGCCCTTCTCGACGAGCAGGTCACGCGCCTCGTCCGTGAGCTCGAGCTGGAGCCCGCGGTCGGCCATCGACTGGCGGATGCGCCGCAGCAGCAGCTCGACGATCTGCTTGATCTCGTCGCGCTGGAGCTTGTGGAAGACGATGACGTCGTCGATCCGGTTGAGGAACTCAGGCCGGAAGACCTTCTTGAGCTCGCCCATGATCCGGACCTTCATGTCCTCGTAGGTCACGCCGGTCTCGTCACCGACCGTGAAGCCGATGCCTGTGTTCTTCGCGATCTCCGCGGCGCCCACGTTCGAGGTCATGATCACGATCGCGTTGCGGAAGTCGACCGTGCGCCCCTGGGCGTCCGTGAGCCGTCCGTCTTCCAGGATCTGGAGCAGGATGTTGAACACGTCGGGGTGGGCCTTTTCGATCTCGTCGAGCAGGACGACCGAGTACGGCTTGCGGCGCACGGCCTCGGTCAGCTGGCCACCCTCGTCGTAGC
>JBOGYT010000208.1:0-29314 GCA_050696955.1 Solirubrobacteraceae bacterium
AGCCAACGTCCTGCGCGTCCTGCTCGACCAGCCAACCATGAGCGCGACGCACGCCATGTTCACCGATCCGAAGGAACGAGACGCGGTCGCGGCGCTGCTGCGGGCGGGAACACTGCTCGAGTTCGACCACGTCCTGCGCATCCACGAAGACGCGGCGTTCAGCCTGTTCAACCGCTACCGGCCACCACAGTCCGTTGTCTCACCGAGCTGCCACGAAGCCGTCTCGTCGAGATGACGTTCCGGTCTCATTCCGATGACGCCTCACAGCGTGCTACACAAAAGGGGCGGATTAGCAGGCACTTTGCGTCGGCGCAATGCCCGATAACGTGCGTTATGTGAAGTCGTGCGCTGAAGAAGCGCGGCTGCGCACCGTATTTCGTCGAGCCCGGAGACCGCGCCCGGCTTCAGCGTCTCGACGTGCAGGCCGGTGCTGAGGTCACCGGTGCCGTGCAGCGCGAGCGTGACACCGTCCGGTCCGCACGCTCCTTGCGAGGATGCCGTCGTCGTCGCTGTCGGGGTCACGAGGATCGGTGTCACCCATCGTTTCCGTCCCGTCGCGCAGTCCGTCGTCGTCGCCATCAGCAGCCACCGGGTCGGTGGTCGCGGTTTGCTCCTCGCGGTTGAGACCGTCGCCGTACAACCGTCAGTGGGCCGTGGCGGGAGCGAGGGAGGGTCGCGCGCCCTACGCGACAGCGCAGTCGCCCTGATCGCTCAGCCGTGCCGGCGCTCGAAGCGGCGCAAGCGCGCCTCCTGCTTCCACTGGACCGTCGCCTTCGCGCTGCTGCGCAGGAGCGCGCGGCAGCGGCGGCTGGGACGCGCGGCGCTCGGCACGTCGTGCGCGCAGGCCGGTCTGCGCCGGTAGCTGTCGGGCGCGCGCCAGAGGCTGCGGCCCGGCAGGAACGCGTGCTCGAGCGACGCGCGCGCGAGCGTCTTGAGGTCGCGGTAGCGCAGGTCGTACTCCGTCGTCGCGAACTCGTACTCGTGGGTTATGTCGATCCGTGACACGCCGGGATCGTCGGTCGCGAGCGCGACTGGGACGCCGGCCGCACGGTAGCGCTGGAAGGGGTGCGCGGCACCGGAGACGCCGAGGATCTGGGCGTTGCTCGTCAGCGGCGCCTCGACGAGCACGTGGCGGCGGGCCATCGTCCGCAGCAGCCGGGGGTAGTTCCTCTCGTGTACGAGATCGACGCCGTGCCCGATCCGCTCGGCGCCGGCGATCGTGACGGCTTGGCGGATGTGGAAGCGCAGGTCGGAGGGCTCGACCAGGCCGGGCACGAGCTCACCGGCGTGCAGCGTGACGTGGGCGCGCGGATACACCGTGCGCAGGTAGCGGATCATCCGCATCTGGAGGGTGTAGTCGCGCAGCGCGACCACGTTGTCCTCGGGCTGGACGAGGTTGACGCCGACGTAGCGCCGGTCGCTGCGCTGCAGCGCGAAGCCGAGCATGAGGTTCGTGAACACGATTTCGGGGTCGGTGGCCCGGCCGACCTGGTAGTCGTAGCGCACCTCGAGCGCGCAGCCCGGCTGCGGATCGGACGTCCGGCAGCCGAGCAGCTCGTCGAAGCGCCTCCGGTCGGCGTCGGTCTCCCCGCGCGCCGCGCGCACGATCTGCGCGAACCCGCCCGCCAGCAGCTTGCCGCGCAGCGCAGCGAAGTCCGAGTCAAATCCGACCTGCTTGGCCAGCGCCCTGACGGCGTCCCCCTGGCGCGAGACGAGCGTCTCGAGGTACTGCACGTTGTGCGTGGCGTTGATGTTCGCGACGGCGGCGAGCATGTCGCCCTTGCGGGACGTCGCGAGCCCGAACTTCCCAAACGTCGCAAAGAAGTGGTCGTGGCCGGTCTCCTCCCCGGCGACGAAGCCTTCCATCGACCACGCCCGCAAGATCTGCGCAAGAAACGCGCTGTCGGTGGTCGACGCGGCGGCCGGACGTTGACCAGCAGGACACGACCCGCCGGGCGGCGGCGCGGACGTCGCCGTGAACGTCTCGTCGATGCACAGGCCATCCTCCACTGCGTAACCGATCAGCGTCTCGGTCGGAACGGCACCGGAGAGATGGTTGTGCAGGTCGGCGCCCTTTGGCATCGCCGCGAGAAACGCGTGCAGCTTCGCCGGGTCGCCGCGGATCGAATCGAGGTAGCGCGCGGTCGAACGCTCGTTCTTGCCCACCGGGGCGCCCTGCGCGACAGGCACTCCTGTGAACGCTGCAACCGACAAGGCCATCGCGACCGCTGCGAGCAGGCGCCGAAGCAGCATGACGGCAACCCTGCCGCTCAGATCAACCGCCGTCAAGCGCCGCCCACTCATTATTCGCGCCTCTGCCCGATAGACCGCACTTCACCGAAAAAAAGGAGTACAGCCCTACCTCCCGCCCACGTGTCGGGCGCGTTTGCGATCGGGACGCGCTTGACGGCGATCAGACCCGCTGCGAGGGTCGCCATCGGCAGCAACCAGCTCAAGGAGGATCAGATGCCTGTCTTGATGGTGCATGACGGCCCCGGCGCCACGAAGGAGCAGTACGACGAGGTGTGTTCCCGCCTGACCGACGGCGGGGGGCTCAACTCGCTCAGCGACTGGCCGGCCGACGGAATCCTCGCCCACGCCGCCGGTCCCACCGACACCGGCTGGCGTGTCGTCGATGTCTGGGAGTCCGAGGAGGCATTCCAGCGGTTCGGCGAGGTGATCGGTCCCATCCTGCAAGAGGTGGGCATGTCCGGCCAGCCGCAGCTCTTCCCGCTCCACAACTTCGTCACGTAGCCGCCCGGCACGCACACGAGCGGCGCCCACAGTGTGAGCGCCGCTGGTTCGTCGGTTACCTGTGCGCTTGGTCACGCCTTCGCCGGCGTCACCTCGGTCTCGCCGTGATGCTGGGCCTGCGGCATCCAGCTCATCGACCCGGGCAGCCACCAGTTCCAGTCGCCGAGGAGCTTCATCGTGGCCGGCAGCAGAACGCCGCGGATGAGCGTGGCGTCGAGCAGGACGGCGAAGGCGAGGCCCACGCCCATCTGCTTGAAACTGGCGAACGTGAGCGTCCCGAAGATCGCGAACACGGAGACCATGACCACGGCGGCGCTCGTGACGACGCCCGCGGTGCTCTTGACCGCCGATGCGACGGCGTCCTCGGTCGTCATGCCCTTGTCGTACAGCTCGCGGACGCGCGTGAGGATGAACACGTGGTAGTCCATCGACAATCCGAACAGCACGACGAACATGAACAGCGGGACCCATGACTCGATCGGGGACGTCGCGGCGATGCCGAGCACGCTGTTGAACCAGCCGTGCTGGAAGACCAGCACCAGCGCGCCGTAGGCAGCTCCGATCGACAGCAGGTTCAGGACGATCGCCTTGATCGGCACGACGATCGAGCGGAACGTGATCAGCAGCAGCAGGAACGCCGAGACGAGCACGAACCCGAACACGAGCGGCAGGTGGGAGATCATCGAGTCGTTGAAGTCGCGATCGAGCGCCGGACCGCCGGTCGTGTAGGACTCCAGCCCGCCGACCGTGCCGAGGGTCGCGGGAACGAGGTCGTCGCGCAACGTGTCCAGCGCCCGGGCGGACGTCTCGTCCGTGCCGTCGCCCGCGATCTGCATCGTGACGGTGTTGACGGTCTTGTCGGCGTTGACGTCCTGCTCCACAGCGCCCGTACCTGGGAACAGCGCCGGGTGACGGTGCGTTGCCTGGTCGAGCTTCTGGACCGCCGCGGTGACGGCGGGTGCGGTGACGTCCTTCCCCTTGACGACGACGCTGAGCGACGACGTCTCGCTCGGGAACGCGGCCTCGAGGTGGTTGAACTTCTGGACGAGCTCGAGATCCTGCGCAAGCGCATGAACGCCGGTCGTGCCGATGGTCATCTGCAGCGCCGGTGCGGCGAGTGCCAGGAGCAGCGCGACCGAGGCCACCGCCGACACGAGCGGGCGGCGCATGACGCGATCCACCACGCGCGACCACAGCCCGAACGACGCCATCCTGGCCTTCAGGCGGCCCAGCCCCGGAACGCGCCCCTTGTTCACGCGATCGCCGCAGAGCGACAGCAGCGCGGGCAGGATGGTGAGCGATCCGATCATCGCGACCGCCACGACGGCGATCGTCCCCGTTGCGAAGGACACGAACGTCGATGCGCCGCCGAAGTACATGCCGGCCATCGCGATCATCACGGTGATGCCGGAGACGAGCACCGCGCGCCCGGACGTCGCCGCGGCCGCCTCGATCGCCGCGGAATTGCTGCGACCGGCTGCGCGCTCCTCGCGCACCCTGCGCAGGTAGAACAGCGAATAGTCGACACCGACCGCGAGGCCGATCAGGAGGATGACGTGGTTGACGGCCTCATCCACTGGGGTGAGCTGGCTGAGCGGACCGACGAGGCCCAGCGTGGCGACGATGCCCGTGATCGCGAGCAGCAGCGGGATTCCGGCCGCCACCAGCGCGCCGAAGGCGATCAGCAGGACGATCAGCGTGATCGGCAACGACGTCGTGCCGGCCTTCGAGAGATCGGACCCGAACAGCGCCTCGATCTCCTTCTCCGTGCTGCCGCTCCCGGACTGCTCGACGCGCAGGTCGGGATGCGCCTTCTGCGCGGCGGTCACGGCCGCAACGGTGGCATCGACGGTCTCGGCGACCTTCGCGTTTTCCGGATCGCCCGGGATCTCGAAGGTCAGCCGCAGCGCGTTGCCGCCGGGCGACACCGCGCCCTGACGATCTTCGCCGTAAGGCTTGGAGACCGCCGCGACTCCCTTGATCGCCTGCAGCCGCTGACTGACGTCGCTGACCGTCGAGCGGAATGCTGGATCGGTGTACTTCCCGGTCGTGCTCTGGATGAGCACGAGTTCCTCGTGGTGCTTGGGGTAGGCGTCGGCGACGATCTTGTCGGCGGTGCCGGATTCGCCGACGCCGGCCTGCTCGTCGGTCAGTGTCTTGGTGCCGATCTGTCCTCCGACCGCGAAGGAAACAACGACGAAGGCGATCCATCCCAGGATCGCCGTCTTGCGGTGCCTGGCGCTCCAGCGCCCGGCACGTCCGGCGAGATTGCGCGACGGTTGCATGGTGGTTCGCTACTCCTCAGGACGGTGGATGGCTGCCTGAGTCACTCTCGGGGGATGAGCTGCGCGTGTCGTCGGCCGCGGGGCCCGTCCGGGCTCCTCCCAACGGCCGATTTTTTGGCGGCGGCGTCTGTCGAACGACAGAAGCGACGGCTAGGACGCCGCTGGAGCTGCGTCCTGCCGTGCTTCAAACGGCGGCGGGCGAGCAGCTCGATGCTCTCGGATCGCTCCGCCACCTCGCGAAGCCGCGCCCAGTCCGGCGGCCGCGAGGCGTCGACGCCGAACCGACCGGCTCGCCGGCGTCGCGGTAGAACTGCTCCCCCGTCCCGGGTGTCTGGATGGACAGCACGTGCGCCGTTTCGGAGGTGACCATGAAGGCGTGCGGAACACCGCGTGGCGCGACGAACAGGCCGCCGGCGCCGACGTGGTGCTGCTCATCGTAGATGGCGACGAGCAGCTCGCCCTCGAGCACGTAGATCGCCTCGTCCTCGTTGGGATGCCGATGCCACGGCGTGGTCTTTCCACGCACCATGCGATCCTCCAGCATGATGAATGCACCGCCGGTTTCCGCAGCGGTCGCCTTGCACGTGAATGCTCCGCCGCCGGCGAACCACATCAGCTCGCCTTCGCCGTCCTGCCGAATGATCCCATATGAGCTCACGGGCAGAACGAAGCAGAAGGCCCGCACCCGAGCGGCGATGCTGGCCGCGACGCGCGAGCTGCTGGCCGAGGGAATCACGCCGACCGTCGAGCGGGCGGCCGAGCACGCCGCGATCTCGCGCACCACCGCCTACCGCTGCTTCCCCAACCAGCGCGCGCTGCTGATCGCCAGCTACCCCGGGCTCGAGGAGACCTCGCTGCTGAGCGCGGACGCGCCGACGGACCCGGTGGCCCGGCTCGAGCTCGTCACCGAGCGCCTCGCGCGCCAGATCGTCGAGCGCGAGCCCGAGCTGCGCACGATGCTGCGCCTATCGCTCGAATCGCCGGCCCCGAGCTCCGGGACCCTTCCGCTGCGTCAAGGGCGAGCGATCGGCTGGATCGCGGACGCGCTGGCACCGCTCGGCGAGCGCATACCGGAGGACGAGCTGCATCAGCTCGTGCTCGCGATCCGCGCCACGCTTGGCATCGAAGCGTTCGTCTGGCTGACCGACATCGGCGGCCTCGACGCTCAACAGGCCGTCGATCGCGTTGGGCGGCAGGCGGCGTTGTCAGTCGAGCGTGATGACGACCGTGCCGTTGGCGCGGCCCTGCTCGACGTACGCCAGCGCCTCGAGGGTCTGGTCGAACGGGAACGTCTTGTCGATGAGCGGGCGGAGGTGGCCGGCGTCGTAGAGCGAGGCCAGCTCGCGCGTGGAGACGGCGTTGAAGCTGCTCGACGACCGGGCATGACCGCGTCGCACCACACGCCCCGCCAGGCAACGACGACAGCCACGTCTGGGCTGGCGCGTCGCCGACTGGCATCGGGGCGCCACCGGCCGGGGGCGCTCGGTGAAAGAAGCCGCCTACGCTCACCGGGTACTCGCAGCGGTCTGGGTGCCCGATCCACTTACGGCACTGTTCAGGGCGGGGCGCGCAGCGATCGGCCGGCATCGCCGCGGGGGACCACCGGAATGCCGCGTGAACGAGCGTCTCGATGGTCGATACCCAGACTTTCGAGATGGACGACACGCGGTCGTGAGGGACGGCGACGCCTTTCGACGGCGGACGACATTCCGATTTCGCCGTCCATTAGTGAAGCTCGCGTCCGGCGCGACCGAGGCCTGTTACATGGCGGCGTACGGATCGCGGGAGCGGATGTGGTGGCTCATCGCCATCGGCGCAGTGCTCGTGGCGGTCATCGCACTCGCGGCTCCTTCAGCCTGGGCATCGCATCAGGGGCCGGGTGACCGGGATTGCTCGGACTTCGCAAACCAGGCGGCCGCACAGGACTACTACCAGGCCCACGGCGGCCCCGAACTGGATCCAGATCAGCTCGACGGCGACCACGATGGCGTCGCCTGCGAGGCACTGCCGTGCCCTTGCAGATCTTCAGCGACGCCGCCACCCCCTCCGCCTCCGCCACAACCGGATCTGCAGCTCGCAGCGACAGTTGTGCGCGTCATCGACGGTGACACCATCGTCGTCGCCAGCACGGCCTTCAGCGAGAGCAGGGTTCGCCTGCTGGGGATCGACTCTCCGGAGCTCAGCACGCCCGAGTGCGGTAGCCGGGAGGCTCGCAAGATGATGCGCCGTCTCGCCCGCCCAGGCGAGCGCGTTCGGCTGCGTACGGACCCCTCGCAGGACAGCTTCGATCGCTACGGCCGGCTGTTGGCGTACGTCTGGGGCTCCGACAACCGGCTCCTGCAGACCGACATGCTGCGCCGCGGCTGGGCGAAGGTCTACGTGTTCAAGGGGCGACACTTCAAGCGCGTTCGGGGCTTCCGCGCGTCCCAGCGCGCAGCGCGCGCACACAAGCGTGGTGTGTGGCGGCGCTGCGGCGGGCGCGTTCACAAGCCGCTCTGAAACGCCTGAGCGAACGGGCGCCCTCGGTTCCCAGCGATCGTTTTCCCAACAGACCGCTTGAGTTCCGCGCGCGAAATGCCGACGAATGTACGAGGTACATGTCCAGCGCTGCGCGAATCCGTCTGCGGCGTCCGAAGCGGGGCGCTCAATGGGGCCTGTGGCTCACGGTCCTCGCGGGGCTGGCCGTGGCCGTGGCGATGGTGCTCGTCGCGGAGAACGCTCGCGAGGACTCCGAGCGCCACCTTCGCGCGCACGTGCTGGTCGAGCGGATACGCGCCGCGGGCCAGGAGCTGAGCACGATCAGCTGGGAGGCGCTCGCCAACACGTGGTCGAGCGGCTCGCAGCGCATGAACCTGGAGCCCGAGACCATCACGCGCGCGTATGACGCGTGGGCCGACATCGACAGCTCGCTCGAGGACCTGCGTGCGCTCGAGGCCAGCGACACGGTACGGACGCTCACCCGCGACGCGGCGGAGATGTACGAGGCCGGCGTGGGAGCGCTGGGGATCGCCCGGCGTGATCTGCGCGCCGCGTTGCGCGACGAACGGCGCCGGTTCCAGCCGCGGCTGCGGCGGCTCAACACCGACGCCAAGAACGCCGGCATGCATCAACAGCAGGTGGCGCAGCGCGCCTCCCGCAGCGCGGACCGCGCGTTCGTCGGCTCGCTCGTCTTCGGGCTGCTCGCCCTCGGGCTCATCGGCCTTCACTTCCAGCGCCTGCGCCGGCGGGCGACGATCGCCGAGGAGCGGCGCGCGATCGAGCGCCGCAGCGAGGAGCGTCTGCGTGCGCTCGTCGAGCATTCCAACGACGTCGTCACCGTGGTGGATCGCGAGCTGGTGGTGCGCTGGCAGGCCGCTTCGATCCAGTCGATGCTCGGGCACGAGCCGGCGTCGCTCGTGGGGCGCTCGCTGACGACGATCGTCGATCCCGACGACGCCGACCTGTTCGAGCGTGTCCTGCTCGGATGCGTGCGGCGGTCCGGGAGCGTGCGGGTGAGCGCGCGCTTCCGCCACGCCGACGGGAACTGGCGCCATGTCGAGACGGTCGCGGAGAACCGCTTGCACGATCCGGTCGTCGAGGGCGTGGTGTTGAGCATGCGCGACGTGACCGAGCGCAAGGCGCTCGAGGACGAGCTGCGCCACCAGGCCTTCCACGACGCCCTCACCGGGCTCGCCAACCGCGCGCTGTTCGGGGACCGGCTCTCCCAGGCGCTGGCGCGGGCGCGGCGCAGCAACCACGGCGTCGCCGTGCTGTTCCTCGATCTCGACGACTTCAAGACCGTCAACGACAGCCTCGGTCACCCGCACGGCGACGAGCTCCTGAAGGCGGTCGCGGTGCGCATCCAGGAGACGCTGCGCCCCGAGGACACCGCCGCGCGGCTGGGCGGCGACGAGTTCGCGATCCTCGTCGAGCTGACGCGCGACGAGGACGCCGACGGCGTGGCCGCGCGGATCCTCGACGCGCTCTCCCCCGGCTTTGAGATCGCGGGCCGCGACCTGCGCGTGACCGCCTCGATCGGCCTGGCGTACAGCGCCGGCGGGCACGCCATCGAGGAGATCCTGCGCAATGCGGACACGGCGATGTACGAGGCCAAGGCAGACGGCAAGGCGTCGGTGAGGACGTTCGAGCAGGGCATGCACCGTCGCGCGCTGGACAAGCTCGAGTTGACCGGCGAGCTGCGCCGCGCGATCGAGACGCAGGACTTCCAGCTCGACTACCAACCGATCGTGGCGCTCGACGAGGAACGGATCGTGGCCGTCGAGGCGCTCGTGCGCTGGCCGCACCCGCAGCGCCGGCTCATGGCGCCCGAACGGTTCATCGGGCTGGCCGAGGAATCCGGGATGATCGTGCCGCTCGGCCTGTGGATCCTCGAGACCGCGTGTGCGCAGATCCGCGGTTGCCAGCTCGCCCCCGGGCAGCACGAGCAGCTCACCCTGAGCGTCAACGTCTCCACCAGGCAGCTGCAGGAGCCGGACTTCCCGGTGGCCGTCGGCGAGGTGCTGCGCAGGACCGGCCTGCCCCCGAGCACGCTGACCCTCGAGATCACCGAAAGCCTGCTGCACGGCGACCACGACGCGATCCTCGTCCAGCTCGAGCAGCTCAAGGCGCTCGGCGTGCGGATCGCGGTCGACGACTTCGGGATGGGCTACTCCTGCCTGGCCCACCTGGGGCGGTTCCCGATCGACATGTTGAAGATCGACCGCTTCTTCATCGGCGGGATCGAGGGCGACGACGCCAAGACCGAGCTGATGCGCGGGATCGTCAACCTCGGCGAGAGCCTGCGCCTCGATGTCGTCGCCGAAGGGATCGAGCGTGCCGAGCAGGTCGAGGAGCTGCGTGCGATGGGGGTCCGTCTGGGCCAGGGCTTCCTGTTCTCTCCCCCGGTCACCGCCGAGGCGCTGCACGAGCTGCTCGCCGGGAGGGCCGCCGGATCGACGTCTGATCTCGTGGCCGCGGGAGCGACGTCTGTCTCGAGGACGGCCGTCCGGAGACGTCGCGGGTGAGCTGCTCCCGTCATCGACGGGACGACCCTGGCCCCCGCGGTTCCTGGCGTAGGGTTCCAGCATGGGCGGCGAGCGCAACCAAGATCCGGTCGCGATCCTCGAGCGGCTCGTCGCCGACCGCGAGCGAACCCACGGCGACGATCATCCCGACACGCTCAGCACCCGTTTCAACCTCGCCAACGCCTACCTGGCCGCCGGGCGTACCCAGGACGCGATCGCGCTCTTCGAGCCGTTGCTCGCCGACCTCGAGCGCATCCTCGGCGCCGAGCAGGCCAACACGCTGCGCACCCGCGGCAACCTCGCCACCGCCTACCAGGCCGCCGGCCGCACCCACGACGCGGTCGCGATCCTCGAGCCGCTGCTGGCGGCCCGCGACCGGATCCTCGGCGCCGACCACCCCGAAACGCTCGCGAGCCGCGGCACCCTCGCCACCGCCTACCAGGATGCCGGGCGCACGCGGGACGCGGTCGCGATCCTCGAGCCGTTGCTCGCCGAGCTCGAGCGAATCGTCGGCGCCGAGCACCCCAACACGCTCAGCACCCGCGGCAACCTCGCCACCGCCTACCTCGCCGCCGGGCGCACAGAAGACGCGATCGCGATCCTCGTGCCGTTGCTCGCGGACCTCGAGCGGATCCTCGGCCCCGAGCACCCCAACACGCTGCGCACCCGCAACAACCTCGCCACCGCCCAGCAGGCCGCCGGCCCCAGCGACGACGCGATCGCGATCCTCGAGCCGCTGGTCGCCGACCGCGAGCGGATCCTCGGCCCCGAGCATCCCGACACGCTCAGCAGCCGCAACAACCTCGCCAACGCCTACCAGGCGGCCGGGCGAACCGACGACGCGATGGCGATTCTCGAGCCGCTGGTCGCCGACCTCGAGCGAACCCTCGGTGACCAGCACCCCAACACGCTCAACACGCGCGGCAATCTCGCCAGCGCGTACCAGGTCGCAGGGCGAACCGAGGATGCGATGGCGATCCTCGAGCCGCTGCTCGTCGACCTCGACCGGACCCTCGGCCGCGAGCATCCCGACACGCTCGGAAGCCGCAACAACCTCGCCAACGCGCACCTGGCCGCCGGCCGCCCGGACGACGCGATCGCGATCCTCGAGCCGCTGGTCGCCGACCTCGAACGGGTCCTCGGCGCCGAGCATCCCGACACGCTCGGCAGCCGCACCAACCTCACGAGCGCCTACCGGGCCGCGGGGCGCACCGCGGACGCTGACGACGGTGAGACGCGCTTGGGTGACTGGGACTAGGGCGCCGTCCTCGAGCTCGCCGCGCCCGACACGCGGGTCAATGCGCGCTGTAGCCGTGCAGCTGGTCGCCCTGCGCCGCGTGGATGCTGGCATTGAACGAGATGATGATCCGCTCCTTTTCGCCGTCGTAGGGCATCGCCTGATGGGCGAGCCAGGACGGAAACAGCACCAGTTGCCCGGGCACCGGCTCGATGTCCTGGTGCGGCGGCTGCAGGTACGCGTTGCCGATGTCGACGAAGGCGCCGCCCAGATGGCTGAAGTTCGGGCCGTAGAGCCGCGTCACGCCGTTCGCGGCGCCATAGACCGGATGCGACACGCGCTGCTGCGGTTCGTCGATCTGCACGATGTACGCCGACGACCACGAACAGTTGCCGTGCGTGTGCACGTCGTGGAACGCGCCGTCGCGGCTGCACTGAAACCACATCCCCTCGATGCCGACCTTCAACTCGAGCTCCTGCCCGGCCCAGGCCTCCTGGTTCGCCTGCTTCGCGGTCTCGCCGAGGCTGGACACGATGAAGCGGACGAAGTCCTGCCATTCGGGGACCTTCACGCGGTGCAGCAGATCGTCGTCGCTGGCGAAGAACGGCCCGGGCGTCTCGCCCCGCTTACGCTCCTGCGCCGCCCGCCCTTCCGCGACCACGTCGACCAGCAGGGGATTGAGAGTGGCGGCGTCGGCGTAGCGGTGCAGCCCGATGGGGGTCGACCACAGCGAGTGAAATCCGGCACCCAGTGTCATTCCCTGCGCTCCTTCTCGTCGCCGGTGGGGGGCGGGCGATCGTAGCGAAGCGTTCCGGGGCCCCGGCGCGGCATCCGCTCACTGCGTGACGGCGGTCAGGCCAGAGTGAGACGATCCATAGCTCAAAGTGGCAAGATCATGCGCAAGCGTCTACAGTGCTCGCATGGACGCGGTCGCAGGCATCCTCGACGGGCCGAGAGCGCGAGAGGCGTTCCTGCTGCGCTCGAGCCTGGACCCGCCGTGGTCGCTGCGCGTCCAGGACGAGGCACCGCTGACGGTGGTCGCGATGATCCGCGGCGAGGCGTGGTTTTTGCCCGACGACGGCGACGCGGTGCTCCTGCGCGAGCGCGACGTCGCGATCATCCGCGGCCCCGACCCGTACGTGGTGGCCGACGACCCGGGCACGGCGCCCCAGGCCGTGATTCACCCCGGTCAGCGCTGCACGACGCCCTACGGCCAGGAGCTCGAGCAACTGGGCGACCTCGGCGTGCGCACATGGGGCAACGCGGCCGACGGCGCGACGCAGATGCTCACCGGCGCCTACCACCTGCACGGCGAGGTCAGCCAGCGTCTGCTGCGCGCGCTGCCGGCGCTCATCGTCCTGCACGAGGATGAGTGGGACTGTCCCGTCGTCCCGCTGCTCGCCGACGAGATCGTCAAGGACGAGCCGGGGCAGGAGGCGGTGCTCGACCGGCTGCTCGACCTGCTGCTCATCGCCGTCCTGCGCGCGTGGTTCGCCCGCCCCGAGGCCGAGGCGCCCGGCTGGTATCGCGCGTATGGAGATCCGGTTGTCGGCCACGCGCTGCGCCTCATGCACCACGACCCCTCGCATCCGTGGACGGTCGCCACCCTGGCGCGGGAGACGGGCGCCTCACGCGCGGCGCTCGCGCGGCGCTTTCACGAGCTCGTCGGCGAGCCGCCGATGAGCTTTCTCACCGGCTGGCGCATCGCGCTCGCCGCCGACCTGCTGCTCGAGCCGGGCACGACGATCGGCTCCGTCGCCCAGCAGGTCGGCTACGGCAGCCCGTTCGCGCTCAGCACCGCCTTCAAGCGCGTCCGCGGGATCAGCCCGCAGCAGCACCGCTCCGCCGCGCTCGCGGCCTGACGCGCGGCCCCGGCGGCCTGACGAATCTGGCCGGGCCACCTCGGTAGGTCGCGCGGCTCATGCTCGATCGCCTAGCGAAGCTGACCTGGCGGCGGCCGAAGCTCGTCCTGGCGCTGGTCGCGCGTCGCACAGCGAACCGGCGACGGAGCTTCTGCGCAACGAGCTCGGGTATGACGCGAGCCCCGCGCTCGTCGTGCTCGTGCGCAACCGCGGTGGCGGCAAGCTCGACAGCGCCAGGCCGTCGGTCCGTCGCGAGGTCGAACGCATCAGTCGCGCGCTCGCCGACACGCGCTACGTCGGTCATGTGACCAACCCGCTGCGCGACCGCCGGGACGGAGTCGCGCTGATCGAGCGCAACGGCCGCTCGCTCGTGATCACGGCCGCCTGTCCACCCAGGACGTCGAGAGCGACGGCGGCGAGGCGGCTGAGGACGCGCGGCAGCGGTCCCTGCTGGGTTATGCTGCTGCGTGAGCGATGAGGCTCGCTCCATAACCGCGACGCTGTCGCTGATGGCCTCTACCCCTGTCGTCATCGGACGCTGGAGGTCATCGCCGTGGAACCCGTCCAACTCGCCGCCGTTCTCGCCGCCGTCGTCGTGCTGGCGAGCATGCTCTCGGTGGAGCTGGGGATCTCGGTCGCGCTGCTGGAGCTCGGCCTGGGAGTCGTTGCCGGCAACCTGTTCGGGCTTGATCCGAACGCTGACTGGCTGGTGTTCGTCGCGCAGTTCGCGTCGATCGTGCTGACGTTCTTGGCCGGCGCGGAGGTCGATCCGAAGGACTTTCGTGAGCGCTTTGGCGCGTCGGTTGGGATCGGGCTGGTGTCGTTCGTGGGGCCGTTCGTCGTCGCCGCGCTGGTCGCCTACGGGTTGCTTGGCTGGACGCTGGAGGCGTCGCTGATCGCCGGTACTGCGCTGTCGACGACGTCGCTTGCGGTCGTCTACGCGGTGCTCGTCGAGACGGGCCTCAACCAGACGCGGATCGGCAAGCTGATCATGTCGGCGTGCTTTGTCACCGACATGGGCACGGCGCTTGCGCTGTCGGCGATCTTCATCAAGCCCAACGGCTGGTTTCCCGTCTTTCTCGTCGTCTCGGTCGCGCTGATCGTCGCGTTGCCGAAGCTCGCGCCGTGGTTTTTCGGGCGCTACGGCGACCGGGTGATCGAGCCCGAGATCAAGCTCGTGTTCGCCGGCCTGTTCGTGCTGATGGTCTGCGCCGACGCCGCCAAGGGCCATGCCGTGCTGCCGGCGTTCGTGCTCGGGCTCGTGATGGCGCGCCACTACCAACAGCACCGCCGCGAGCAAGAGCGCCTGCGCGTCGTCGCGTTTGCGTTTTTGACGCCGTTCTTTTTTCTGCGGGGCGGCCTGAACGTGTCGCTCGGCGCGGTCGTCGCGAATCTCGGGCTGCTTGCCGCGTTGTTCGCCGCCAAGATGGTTCCCAAGCTCGGGCTGGTGTTGCCGCTGGCGCGTCGCTACGTGCCCGAGCACGCGACATTCACGACGCTGTTGATGTCCACCGGCCTGACGTTCGGGACGATCTCCTCGCTGTATGGCCTGAACGCGGGGATCATCGACAAGACGCAGTTCTCGCTGCTGATCACGGTCGTGGTGTTGTCGGCGATCGTTCCCACCGCGATCGCCCAGCGCTGGTTCTCACCCGACGTCGACGCCGAGCTGGCGACCGACGAACAGCGCGCCGCGACACGGACCGCCACCGCGCGGCCACTGCCGGCAGGGGTCGAGGCAACCGGAGGATGACCAATGAGCCCGTATGACTTCACCAACGTGCTCGTCGCGATCGACGGCTCGAAGGGATCTGAGAAGGCGCTTGACTGCGCGCTGTCGCTCGCTGGCGCCGTCGGCGCCCAGGTGACCGCCCTGGCCGTCGAGGGCAAGCTGCCCGCCTACGCCGCGTCGCTCGGCGAAGTCGACGAAGCCAAGCGTGAAAAGGACGAGTTCTTCGCCCAGGTGCTGCAGCGCGCCCGCGCGCAGGCCCAACCGCGCGGCGTGACGCTGACAACCGAGCTCGTGCCCGGACACGCCGCCGAGGTGATCACCCACTACGCCAAAGCGCACGGCCACGATCTGATCGTGATCGGCCACCGCGGCCACTTCCTCGGCGACTACCTGCTCGGCTCGACCGCCGACCGCGTCGCTCACCACGCCCACTGCCCGGTGATCGTCGTACGCTGACGGCGCGCCGCACATCCGCCACAGCCAACAGCGCCAGCCCGTGACCGAGCCCGATGACCAGCTGCGCGATCCTCGCAGCGTGCGCCGTCAGCGGCGCCGACGACGATCGTCCGCGCGCTGCTGGTGCCGGCGCTGATGGGCCTCTTCGGCGAGTGGAACTGGTGGGCGCCGGGGCCGTTGCGCCGCCTGCAGATGTGTTTCGGATTTGCCGACGGGTAGCCACATACCTGGCCAAAGGGGTAGGTGTCGGTTATCGGGGTGAGCCTAGGTTAGGCGTATGTCCCGATTCCGTGTCACCGCAGTGATTGGCGCTTTTGTGTGGTTGGCCGTTCCGGTGTCGTCTGAGGCCGCGACGGTGACGGCCTTCGAGAGCTCGGCGTCTGAGGCGACGTATGTCGCCGCGGGTGGAGAGACCAACGATCTCCATGTCTTTACCGAGTTTCCCATGGCCTTGATCTTCACCGATACGAATCCGCTCACCACGGTCGGCGACTTTTGCTCGGTGCAAGCACCTGGGCGTGTTGCATGCCAAAACGCGAGCTCCAACGTCGAGGCGCACCTGCGCGACGGAAACGACCGCGCGCGCGTCTCGGTCAGCTCGGTGGCGAAGGTGTGGGGCGGCGCGGGTGACGACTTCCTCACCGGGGACTCCTTCGGACAGTGGACCGAGCTCTACGGCGAGAGCGGCGACGACGACGTCTGGGCCGGTGGCGAGGGTGGCCAGATCGCGGACGGCGGCCGGGGCGACGACGTCGTGCGCGCCGGCGGCTTTGCCGGCCAAGCCTCCGGTTTCGGTGGGCCCGGTGCTGACACCCTCTTCTTCGCCTCCGGACGAGGCGGAGCCGCCACGCTGGACGCAGGCACCGGGGACGACACGGTCGCCATCCAACCCGGCAATCCTGGCACCGCAACCGGTGGCCCGGGCGACGACACGCTCGCCATCACCGACCAATTGCCGCCGCAGTTCCCGGCTGACGGCTTCGAGCTCAGCGGCGGGGCCGGCCGGGACACGCTCACCGGCGGCGCATTCGAGCAGCGTGTCGACGGCGGGTCCGGCGACGACACGATCGATGTCCGCGACGGTGGCGACGACACCGTCACGTGCGGTGACGGTCAGGACGTGGTCCAGCACGATGCCGGCGACACGATCGCGGCTGACTGCGAGACGACGCTGCTGGCGCCGTAGCCGCTGGGTCGACGCGTCGCGGCCCCGTTATCCGCCGGTCAGCGAACCGGTCACCGAGAGCAGGGACTTACGCAACGGCGTGACGAAGCAGTCGCCCTGCATCGGGACGATGACGCTGACTCCACTGAAGTGCGCATTGGGGAATTGCGCCTCGGGCTGGACGGCGAGCAGCGTGCGCTGGACCGTCAGCGACCCGTCCATGTGCTTGGCGCCCGCGGTCGTCGGAATCGTGACGCTGATGACGCTCGAGGGGCACGTCACGTTCGTGTAGTTCTCGTGGATCCCAATGGTTCCGGGTCCGGTGACTGGATGACCGTCGATCTGGCCGACGCAGATGATGGAACCGGTCTCACCGTTGGTGGTGAGCGTTCCGGACGTTGGGGTCATGCTGAAGCCCGGCGTGATCGTGACGGAAAAGAGGTTCGTGCAGACTGCCGACGTCGTCCCGGCGGCGTGCGCGGACGCCGCGCCGAGCAGCGCAACGGCGGCCATCGCAGCCGGCGCGCCGCCGATGCGTAGGGGCTTGCGTGTTGTGCTCATGCGATCGTCCTCCGGTCGAGTGCGGCGAGCCGCGCCGCTGGCAGCACCCCCGGGCCGATGCGATCGAGCATCTGCGCACGGCGCTCAACGGTGCGTGCGACACGCAGGTGCGACCGATGCGGCCGTGGCACTCGCCTTCGGCCTTGCCTGGAGCGCGCAGGTCCACGAGGTCGTCGAGCTCCTCGACCCGGTCATCGCGCAGATCGGTGAGCACGATCGAGAAGCTGCGATGAAGCTCGACGCACTCGTCGCGTGCTGGTGTCAGCTCGGGGACGCGACATGGGAGCTGGCGAGCGAGCGCCTGTCGCGCCACGCGGGTCGGATGGTCACGCGAGCGCGTGAGGGCACGAGCGTGCGCTACGCGCTCGCCGGCGACCAGGCACTCGCGTTGTGGCTGGCACTGCGCGACGCATCGTTCTCGCAGCTCGCCGAGTTCGAACGTGCTGCGCGCGACTACCTCGGCGACGACGTCGACGCGATCGGGCGCGACGAGCTGCTCGCGCGTCTGCGTAAAGGCGACGTGGTGCTCGTCGACGTCCGCCCCACTGAGGAGTTCGACGCCGGACACATCAAGGGCGCGCGCTCGATCCCGATCGCCGAACTTGAGGACCGGCTGGCCGAGCTGCCGGCCGACCGCGAGGTCGTGGCCTACTGCCGCGGCCCGTTCTGCGCCTACGCGCACGACGCGGTGCGCCAACTCGAGCTGTTTCGGGCTATGCCGCGAGCACGTCGACACAGACCACCCCGAGATGAAGCGCTCCGACGAGCAGATGCGCGCGCGGATCGCCGCGAGCATGAGGAGAGCCGTCCGATGACCACCGCAGCCCGCCAGCTCGACACCACCGAGCTCAAGCAACGCGTCCAGAGAATGTACGAGGAGGTCGCGCTCGAGCCCGAGCGCGAGTTCCACTTCGAGACCGGCCGCCCGCTCGCCGAACGCCTCGGCTACCCGCCTGCCGACCTCGATCGCATCCCCGCAGCCGCGATCGACGCGTTCGCCGGCGTCGGCTACTTCCTCGACCTCGCCGTGATCGCACTGGGCGAGACCGTGCTCGACCTCGGCGCTACATCGAGACGCCGCCCGCCGATGACGCCAGCGTCGACTGCGTGATCTCCAACGGCGTGATCAACTTGTCCCCGGACAAACCTGCCGTGCTCGCGTCCGCGGCTCGCGCGCTGCGACCCGAAGGCCGCCTCGCGCTGGCCGCCGTTGAACACCCCCGCCATCGAGTAAGGAGTCTCCATGAGCAACAAAGTCGTCATCAACCTCGCCACCGGACTCGAGGACGCCGAACGCGTGATGATCGCGTTCCTCGTCGGCGGCGCTGCGACGGCGCAGGGCAAGCAGGTCGCGATGTTTCTCACCAAGGACGCCGTGCACCTCGCCGTCCCCGGTCACGCCGAAGGTGCCGCCTGTGAAGGATGCCCGCCGCTGGAGCGCCTGTTTGAGCAGTACGCCGAAGGCGGCGGCGAGCTGCTCGTCTGCCCGATCTGCGTGACGTCCCGCGGGCTTGACGACAGCGAGTTCGTCGCCAACGCGCGAGTCGCCGGCGCCACGCCGCTGTGGGAATGGATCGGCGACGCGCCCGCGACGGTCTTCAGCTACTGACATCTCCCTAGGCCAGGTCGTCGAACGGCGCCCCGCAGACGGCGGTAGATCACGATGATGTGTTGTTCTTGGTGGTCGCACCCGGCCCGCAAGACGGGGTGCGGCTTTATCGCCCATGGCGTCGTCGCATCGCTCGTGGAGTCCGGGACCGAACAGCACACCGGGGGTAGATCGTTCGCAGGGGCCTGGGTTACCGGATCGCCACCGGCTGATCACAAGCGCGTGACGACGGCGCGTGCTCGAGCCGCCAGGGTGGTCTTGATGACGAGCATTCCCGCGCTCTACGCGCATCGGCTTGGTCGCGACGTGGGCCCCGACAGTTCGCGTGCGGCGCTGCGCGCGACGCTCGCGGGGTCGGTCGACGGCGTCGAGACCGATGTCTGCCTGACTGCCGACGGTCGCCTGGCTTTGCTGCACGATCCTCGGATCGAGAGCTGTACGACGGCACGCGGCTGGGCGCGCCAGACGCCGTGGTCGGAGTTGCGCACGGCTCGCCTGCTGGACCGAGGCGGTGCGCCGACGGGCGAGACGCCGATGCTGCTTGAGGAGCTGCTGGACGCCGTGCCGCGCGAGCTCGTCGTCCAGATCGAGGTCAAGGCCTACGCCGATCCGCTGCTCGCGCGAGCGACCGCGGCGGCCGTGGCGCGAGCCGTGACGCGACGCGCCGATCGGCGCGTCGAGGTGCTGTCCTTCCACGTCGCCGCCTGCGAGCAGGCCGCGAGCGAAGGCCTCGCCGCGCGCCTCGTGACGTGGGCGGACTACGCGCCCGACGCGCTCGGGTGCTGGGCGCGACGCTCGGGGGTCGGCCGCGTCTGCATCGAGCACTTCCTGCTGCATCGTGAGCTTGTCGCGTGTCTTCGCGGCCACGGGCTCAGCGTCTGCACGGGCACGATCAACGACCCGTCGCTCGCGGCCCGCGCCGCGAGCCTGGGCGTCGATGCGATCACGAGCGACTGCCCGTCAGAGCTGCGCAGCCGGATGGCTGCGCAGGCGGTCGCCGCCTGAGCGCGACGTGGCGCTCTCAGGTCGCGGCGCGCATGAGGGCGACGATTCGCGGGTGCCCGTCGACGATCACCTCGTCGACGATCTCGACGTTGTGCAGGCCGACGGTCCGCCCGAGGCGGCGCAGGCCCTCGGCGGGAAAGCCCCAGTACGTGAAGTCGTCGCGGGCGTAGACGTCGCCCGGCTCGCGCAGCTCGAGCGCGGGCGTGTCGGCCCCAAGCGTCGAGCCGTAGGTCTCGAGCACGATCTCGCCACCGGGCGCCAGCACGTCGGCGAGGGTCTGCAGGAACGCGATCGGGTCGGTCACGCGGTGCAGGATCCCGAAGCACAGAACGACGTCAAAGCGCTCCTTGAGCTCGCCTACGGCGAAGGCGTCCATCCGGTGGTACTCGACCCGGGAGCCGGTCAGCTGCGCGATGGCGTGAAATCCGGCGGCCGGGGCAAGCTGCACGCCGAAGCGTGCAGCGACCCAGTCGACGTACTGCTCGTTGTCGACCGCCACCACCCGCGACGCGCCGCGACGCTCGGCAAGGAAGCTGTAGAAGCCGTCAAACGCGCCGACGTCGAGCACGCTGCGCCCGGCGAAGCGCTCGGGATCAAGGACGGCGAGACGGTAACCATGGTCGCGCGCGATCCCCGGCGTGTAGACGCCGGGGGCCAGCGCGAACGTGTGAAACCACAGCGGCACGCAGTCTCGAACGCGCGCAGCGTCCTCGATCGACGCATCGATGGCGTACGCGTCGGCGACCCGTTGCTCCGCGGCAGATGTCTCGGGGATCAACTCCAGCGCCGCTACGGTGATGGACATAGGCAAGAGCCTTCGGTCTGTGAGGAAGCTATCAGGGACGGCGCGCAAGACGACGCGGCATGGCATACGCCCGCGAAGCCCGAGATCATCGTAGGGCGTCGGCCTCGGCGGCGACGTGGCTCGCGTGGCATGCTCGACGTACTGCGGCTGCGACGAACGGCCCGCTGCGCGGATCGTCGAGCATGCCGGCGGGACCCCACATTGCCCCTCGTGACAGCTTCGTTAGCGGTACCCCCATCAGCAGCGGCCGGGGCGCGGGCCGGGCGCGGGCGCAGGCTCGAGAAACACCGGGCCGGCGCGGCGGCCGGCGATCAGGCGCGGCAGCAGCCGCGCGCTGCCGGAGCCGAAGAACAGCCAGTCGATGTCGCCGCCCTTGAAGCGTGTACGGGCGCGTTTGGCGGGGATGTCGAGGTCCTCGACGTCCAGGCGCAGGACCTCGTCGGCGCGGGCGGCGGTCTGGTAGAGCAGCCGCCACAGGGTGCGTTCGCGCAGGTCGATGTCGCGGCGCTCCCACAGGTGCTCGAGGCTCGCGAGCGCGATGCTGCGGCCCGGCGCTGCTAGTCGCCGAGCGCGGCCTGGAGGACTGGCCGGGCGCGCAGTCGAGCTACGCCAACGGCGACACCGTCTTCCACCACGACATGCAGCAGAAGGTCGTCGACGGCGAGAACCTGCTGGGCATGTGCG
This sequence comes from Solirubrobacteraceae bacterium, assembly GCA_050696955.1. Classification (GTDB taxonomy): domain Bacteria; phylum Actinomycetota; class Thermoleophilia; order Solirubrobacterales; family Solirubrobacteraceae; genus CADCVQ01. The sequence goes on from JBOGYT010000208.1 coordinate 21,159, forward strand.
TCGTGGCGGCGGCGCGAGGACGTGGGGGCGGTCACGCGCTGCTGGACGCGGCCATGGCGTGGCTGGCCGGCAGCGACATGCACAAGGTCGAGCTCGAGGTGTGGCCTGACAACGGGCCCGCGATCGCGCTGTACGCGCGCTACGGCTTCGAGGTCGAGGGCCTGCGGCGCGACCACTACCGCCGCAAAGACGGCTCCCTGCGCTCGGCGCTCATCATGGCGCGCCGTTTGCGGCCGTGAGCCAGGTGTAACAGTGAAACACCGACCACCGGGAAGCGATTCCCGGTGGCTGGTGAGCGCGTGATGTGAGCTCAGCGAAGCGAGATCGCGACCTGCTCGAGCAGGTCCATCGACTCCTGCATGCCGCCCTCCATCCCGGAGTTGATGTGGGCGTCGCGGTGCTCCTTGCAGGAATGCTGCACGACGATCGCGAGCGTCGTGCGCCCGTCGACCTCGGTGAGCGTCAGGGTGTCCACCGCTTCGCCCTCGGGCATGCCCTCGTACACCTCGGTGCAGACGATCCGCTCGTTCGGGACGATCTCGCGGTACTCGCCGTGGAAGGCGACTTCGAATCCGCCGTACGCGACCATGACGTAGCGCCACGTGCCGCCGACGCGCAGGTCGATCTCGGCGCTCGTCACCGAGCCGCGCTGTCCGCTCCACCAGCGCTTGACCAGTTCCGGGGTGGTCCACGCCTTGTACACCAGGCGCTTGGGGGCGTCGAACTCCCGCGTGATGAGGATCTGCTCATCGGTGGGAAGCGTCACCGTCGCCGTCCCGCTACTCGCCACTGCCACCATCTCCTTGCTCCTTTTGCTTGAGGTCTTCCAACACGACGTCCAGCTGGTCGAACCGCTCGGACCATGAGCGCTCGTAGCTCTTCACCCAGTCGTGGATGGGCTTGAGCGCGTGGCCGTTGAGCCGGTACAGGCGCCGGCGTCCTTCGTCACGCACGTCGACCGCTCCCACTTCTCGGAGCACCCGCAGGTGCTTGGACACCTGTGGCTGAGCCAGCCCGAGCATGCGCACCAGGTCGTTCACCGGGCGCTCTCCGCCGGCGAGGGCGTCGAGGATCTGCCGCCGGCGGGGCTCAGCTACCGCGTTGAACGCATCTGCTGTGGTCGCTGCTCGTGCCATTGGGACAACATATACCCATATCGGCATATGTCAAGGCGATGCCGGCGTCAGTCGCCGTGCAGCGCCGCCAGCCGGCGCTCGAGCAGCCGCTGCTCGGCGTCGTCGTGGACGAGCGCCAGCGCGCGGCGGTAGGCGGCGCGTGCCTCGTCGGTGCGACCGAGGCGGCGCAGCAGCTCGCCGCGCGTGGAGTGCAGGTAGCGGAAGTCCTCGAGCGCGAGGCGATCGACGATGGCCAGGCCCGCCGCGGGTCCGCGCTCCTCCGCGACGGCGATGGCGCGGTTCAGCTCGACCACCGGTGAGTCGGTGAGGCGGGCAAGCTCGCCGTAGAGGGCGGCGATCTGCGGCCAGTCGCGCGGCTCGTCGGCGTGCAGGGACGCGATCGCGGCCTGCACGACGTACGGACCGTGGCCGCGCAGCGCGAGCGCCCGGTCGAGCACGGCCCGGCCGTCGGCGATCTGAGCGGCGTCCCAGAGCGACCGGTCCTGGTCGGCGAGCAACACGAGGTCGCCGTCGCGAAACCGCGCGTCACGGCGGGCGTCGTGCAGCAGCATCATCGCCAGCAGGCCGTGCACCTCGGGCTCGTCGGGCATGAGCTCGGCGAGCGCCCGCCCGAGCCGCAGCGCCTCGGCCGCCAGCTCCCCGCGGCCACCGTAGCCCTCGTTGAAGATCAGGTAGACGACCGCGAGCACCGCGGCAAGCCGATCGGGCAGCAGGTGGTCGGGCGGCACCCGGAACGGGATCCCGGCGGCCTTGATCTTGCGCTTCGCCCGCACGAGCCGCTGGGCCATCGTCGGCTCGGGCACGAGGAATGCGCGGGCGATCTCGCCGGTGGTCAGGCCGCCGAGCGCCCGCAGGGTGAGCGCGACCTGCGCGTCGGTGGCGAGCGCCGGGTGGCAGCAGGTGAAGACGAGCTCGAGCCGCTCGTCGGGAAACGTCGTCGCGTCCATCGGATCCTCCGCTGCCTCGGGAACCTCGAGCAGCCGGGTCTTCTCGGCCAGCGTGCGGTCGCGGCGTATGCGGTCGATCGCGCGGTTGCGCGCCGTCGTCACGAGCCACACGCCCGGACTGGCCGGCACTCCGTCGCGCGGCCAGCGCTCGGCGGCGATCGTGAAGGCCTCCTGGGCGGCTTCCTCGGCGAGATCGAAATCGCCGAGGTAGCCGACGAGCGCGGCGAGAACCTGCCCCCACCGATCGCGGAACGCCTGCTCGAGGATCGCTACCACTCCACGATCGGGCGCACCTCGACCGCGCCGCCCATCGCGGCCGCGGGGATCCGCGAGGCCAGCTCGATCGCCGCGTCGAGGTCGTCGGCCTCGAAGATGAGGTAGCCGCCGATGGCCTCCTTCATCTCGGCGAACGGGCCGTCGGTCGTGAGCGTCCTGCCGTCGTGCACCCGCACCGTGGTCGCCGTCTCAGGAGACTCCAGCTGGAGGCCGGGGCTGACGCCCGGCGTCTCGCTGACCCCCTTGTACGCGGCGTAGACCGCCGCCTTCTCGTCCTCCGACAGGCTGTCCCAGTCGTCGGTGCGGGGCGTCGGGGTGGAACCTTGATGGATCAGCAGCATGTACTTCATCGCTTCCTCCTTCTCGGATGGTCGCCTATCAGACGAACGGGAAGCGCGCAGATCGACACCTCATTGCGACGGGCGGGCGCGACCGCTCGGGTCGCGCCCACCGCGCACTCCCTACTGGTTGGCGCAGAGCACGACGACGCTGAAGTTGTCGGCCTGCGCGTTCTTGCTGATCCTCGCCTTCCAGGCGTTCGTCGTGCCCGGAGCGGGGAAGCTCTCGAGCAGCGTCGAGGTCGACGCGACGTTGGCGGGGCCTCCGGAGAGCATGATGTCGCCGGGGTTGCACGCCTGCTGGATGGAGAACGTACCGTCGCCCAGCGCGGTGCCGGGGCCGATCGCCGACTCGGCCTTGTAGATGTCGCTGGCGATGAACGCCGAGGGAGCCTTCCCACCGACGGTGGCGGCATCCGGCACCTGGCCGAGCGTGGACTCGTCGATGTCGGCGCCCTTCAGGCTGTCGTCGGCGACCTTCGAGTCGTCGACGGAGTTCGGGGCCAGATCGGCGCCGCCGATCGAGCGATCCGCCACGTCAGCGCCGGTCAGGCCGCCGTCCGCCACGTCCGCCCCGGCGAGGCCGCCGTCGGCGACATCCTCACCGCTGACGCTGCCGTTCGCGAGGTCCGCTCCGCGCAGGCTGGAGTCCTCGACCTTGTCGCCGTTGACCGCGTTGACGCGCAGGTCCTGGCGCTTCACTTGACCGTTCTTGATGTGCTTGCTGCGTACCGCGTTGTTCTTGATCTGGTTGGCGCCGATCTTCGACGCCGCGTACCCGGCGCCGCTCATGCCGACGAACAGCGCGACACACGCGACGATCATGGCGGGAGACGGTGTTGTGATGAATTGACGCATGACTAACTCCTCCGATTGGTTGGAAAGGCCTTGGTTGACACAGGCCCATCGTCAGAGCTCGCCGAGCCGGCTCCCAGCCACCTTGAGGGGGAACGTCGCCATCCCTCCCCCGCCTCGCGCGACCGCACGCGCAGCCGCGGTGGACGGCCACGCCATCAGGATCGTGTGGGGCACCGGCGACGAGCTCCTGCTCGAGGTCGGCTACGTCCCGGATACTCACGTACCGCTGAGCGCGCGGCACCTCACAGCCGCTTGCCGCTCCCCTCGTACGGCCGGGTGAGTCCGGGAGCCGGGCCAACGACGTCGGTCCGGCCTCCGGGCTCTACGGGTCAGACCTGGGCGGGCGCGAGGGCGAACGCCACGCCGGTCAGCTCCTCCGACAGCTGCCACAGCCCGCGAGCCGTCTCCGCGTCCCGAGCGGCCGCCGTGCGGTTGGCGATCGCCGGATAACCGCGCTGCTCCTGAAATCCACCCGGGCCGATGTAGATGGCGCCCGGTAGATCCTGGGTAGCGGCATAGAGGATCGGCAAGGCGCCCATCTCGTCACTCTGGGCAAGCAGCCGGTTGGTGATCGACATGAACCGGTGCTGCAGCCCGCTGCCGGTGTGGCCCTGGAGGTTCGTGGCCGCGTATCCGGGGTGCGCGGCGTAGGCGCGTAGCTCCGATCCGGCCGCCTCCAGGAGCCGCTGCAGCTCCAGCGTGAAGAGCAGGTTCGCGAGCTTGGACTGGCCGTATGCGGCCCAGCGTGCGTAGTCGCGCTGCTCCCAGTTGAGGTCGTCGAGCTGGATCGTGCCCATCCGGTGGCCGGTCGAGGAGACGGTGACGACGCGGTCGGTGATCCGCGGCAGCAGGAGGTTCGTCAGCGCGAAATGGCCGAGGTGGTTCGTGCCGATCTGCAGCTCGAAGCCGTCCTTCGTGCGCCGCTCGGGTACCGCCATGACGCCGGCGTTGTTGACGAGCACGTCGAGGTCGCCGTCCCATTCGTCGGCGAACGCGTGGACCGATCCGAGATCGGCGAGGTCGAGCTCGCGCACGTCGGTGCTGCCCGGGATCGTCTGCGCGGCCTGCTCTCCCCGCGCGGTGTCGCGGACGGCGAGAACGACATGCGCGCCCGCGCGGGCGAGCTCGCGGGCGGTGATGAGGCCCAGGCCGCTGTTGGCACCCGTCACGACGGCGGTTCGGACATCGAGAGCGGGCATGTCGGCGAGGGTCCATGTGGAAGATGTCATGCACGCAATGTAGTCGCCGCCAACAAAGATGTCAACGTCTACATCGTCGGCTACGCTTCCCTCGTGCCGGATCGCCCCTACCACCACGGCAACCTGCGCGCGGCGCTGCTCGAGCGCGCCGAGCGGACCGTCGACGAGCGCGGAGCGCAGGCGCTGTCGCTGCGCGAGCTCGCGCGCGAGGTCGGGGTCAGCCACGCGGCTCCCCGGCGCCACTTCCCAGACCGCCAGGCGCTGCTCGACGCGCTCGCCGAGGACGGCTTCGAGCGCCTGGGTGAAGCGATGCGCCAGGCGGTCGAGCGCGCCGGCGCGTCGTTCGACGCGCGATTGCACGCCCTCTCGCAGGCCTACATCAACTTTGCCACCGAGCACCCCGCGCTGCTCGAGCTCATGTTCGCCGGCAAGCAGCGCGCCGGTGCCGACCGGGTGCGGGAGATTGCGGACCGCGCATTCGCGACGCCGCTTCAGGTCATCGCGGAGGCGCAGGCCGCCGGCGAGCTGCCGCCCGGCGACGCCGGACGCATCGGGGTTGTCGCGTTCGCGACGCTGCAGGGCCTGGCGGCGATGGCGAACGGCGGGATGATCGAGGCCACGCCGGTGAGCGAGCTCGTGACCGACGCGATCGATCAGTTGCTCGACGGGCTGCGCCCGCGGTGAGCCGCCTCGGGGGCGAGGCTCATCGCTCCAGCACCTCCTTCAACGTCGCGACCTGGGCGCGCCAGTAGGCCTTCATCCGCTCGGCCTCAGCGGCATCTGGCAGGCGCTCGTGCTCCATGGCGACGGTGCTCTTCGTCTCGCTCTTCGCGCTGAAGCCGAAGACGACGCGGGTCCCGCCGTCGCCCCAGTCGAAGCGAGCCGACTTCGGCTTGGACGCCGTGCGCTCGCGAAGCTCGCCGTCGGGCAGCCAGCGCTCGCGCAGCGACCGGTCGACGACCGCGTCGTAGAGCCGCTCGACCGGCACCGCCACGGTCTTCGAGGCGGTGATCGAGAAGCCGTCCACGCGCTCGCCGACGGCACGCAGGCCGCGGGCGCGCTCGTAGCTGACCGTCACCGACTGCGCGTCCCAACCGGGGACCCCCTGCTCCTCGACGAGCCAGCGCGCGATCTCCGGGTGCGGCCGGTCGACCGCGCCCCATTCGTCGAGCAGCTCGAGCCACGCCTCCCAGCCGCGCCCGGTCCGGCGCCGGATCACCTCGTCGGACAGCGTCAGCGTCGGCCCAGCGGTGGGCTTGGCGACCCCCGCGGAGAGCAGCGACGCCCGCGCCGCGGCGTAGCTCTCCCCCGTCTTCTCCATCCGCGCGCGCACGAGCCGCTTGAACGACTTCTGCCTGGTCATCGGGAGCTCCTTTCACGTGGCGGCGACCCCGGGACTCCCGCTCCCAGCGCCCCGCCGGAAAGGGCAGCTCAGACCGGCGTCCCGAGGACTCGAGCCCCCTTTGCCCCCGCGGTGGCCGGCGGCGTGAGCGCCGGAAGATCGGAGGTTGGGCGCGGAACGGCGCCAGCCCGGAAGCTAGCAACGTCCCCCGCTGCGATCAACGTCCCTGCGCTCGGGAATCGGCTCGTGTGCCACCATCCGGCGCGCGTGAAGATCCTCCTCGCGACAGCCGTTGCCCTCGCTCTGGCTGCGATCGGGGGCGTCGCCACCGCGGCGGCGGCAGCGCCGGAGTGCTTCGGGGCGGCGGCGCGCGACCCCAGGCACCCGTGCACGAACCCGACGCTCGCGGTCACACCGGCGCCGGAGGCGGTTGACGACGAACGGGGCGTGGGGTGTTACAAGGGCGGCGTGAGCGGACCGGCGACCTGCCGGTTCGGCGCTCCCAAGCGCAAGGCCAAGCGCCATTTCGCGGTGGTCGGCGACAGCCACGTCTACCACTGGCGGGCCGCGCTCGCCGGCATCGGGAAGGTCAAGCGGTGGCACGGGACGTCGCTCACGATGGGCGGGTGCTTCTTCTCGGCGGCCGCGAAGTACATGTATCCGGGGGCGCGCGAGCCCTGCACGGAGTGGTACCGATCCGTGCTGGAGTGGTTCCGCGACCACCACGAGGTCAGCACGGTGTTCGTGACCCAGAACGCCGACACGCCGATACTGCCGCCGGCGGGCAAGACGTCCGGTGCGATCAAGGTCGCCGGCTTTCAGCGCGCATGGAGGGCGCTGCCGAAGACCGTCAAGCAGATCGTCGTCATCCGCGACAACCCCAAGGCATCGGCCACGTCGCTGGCATGCGTGGGCAGCGTCATCGCCGCCGGGAACGAGGCTCCGGGCCCGGCGTGTCCGACGCCACGCTGGTTTGGGCTGCGGCGCGACATGGCGGTCGTGGCCGCGAAGGCGCTGCGCTCGAAGCGCTACCAGCACGTCGACCTGACGCACTACTTCTGCAGCTCCCGCGACTGCTGGCCAGTCATCGGCGGCGTGCTGGTGAACACCGACCAGTGGGGTCACCTCACCCTGACCTATTCGCGGACGCTCGCTCCCTACATGCTGCGCAAGCTCCGGCCGCTCATGCGGTCCTGGTAGCGCCGCTCCCTCACCACGACGCCATCAGCCGGTCGACCGCGCGCAGCAGGTACGGCCCGAGCGTCGTGGAGTAGGCGACCGTCATGTGGTCGACGTCGCGGTACACGCGCACGCCCCCGATGACCGGATAGCAGTAGTGGCGGCTGCAGAAGAAGTCCGTCAGGTCGACGTACCGGTAGCGCCCTGAGCGCAGCCGCAACACGGCCGAGACCGACGAGTCCCAGGCGACCGCGTCCGGGCGCCGCACGGCGCACGCGAGCCCAGCGCGCCTGTTGTGAGCGGCGATCACGTCGCGCACGCATTCGAACGCGGCGTCCGTGCTGGAAGGGATGTCGCGAACCACGACGAGGTGCTTGACGGTCTTCGGCAGCGCTCCCCAGGCGCGCCGAAGGCCCGCGAGCTGGACCGCGAGCGTCTTCCTCCCCGGCGCCACCACGACCATCGGGACGGCGTAGTGCGAGACGAACACCGTGCTGACCTCGGGGTGCCGGCGAAACCATGCCTGGACCGATCGGTTCCACCGCCGGCAGATCGACAGCGCGGGCTCGCCCAGCGCTCTCGTTGCCGCCGAGAACAGGCAGCCGACCGATGTCAGCGAGAACCCCTGCCACCGCTTCGCCCGAGCGACGACCTCGAGCGCGGCGCGCCAGTGCAGGGCGTGGCTGTCGCCGACCAGCGCGACGCTGCCCCGCGCCTGGCCGGCCGGCACACCGAAGCGGCAGACCTGCGGTTCGCGCCTGTACTTGTCCGGCGTGCACGGAGAGCCCGGCAGCCGCCGGGCCTCACGCAGGCTCGGCGTGACCGCACGCGTGCGGTTGGCGCACGCGTGCTCGGGGTCGCGCGCCGCGGCGCCGTAGCAG
>JBOGYT010000209.1:0-4074 GCA_050696955.1 Solirubrobacteraceae bacterium
CCTCGGCGGCGGGCGGCGGCGCCAGCGCCTCCTCGGCCTGCTCGTCGGCGGGCCCGTCCCGCGGTGGGTCCTCCTGGAGCACCGGCACGTACGCCACGGTGAGCTGCTCGGTGACCGGGTCGGCTCCCGGCACCGTCGGCGCCGTCGGCTGATCGGCTGCCGGCTCCTGCGCGGGCCACGGCCACTCGTGCTGTCCGGCCCCTGCGGCCGACGCCTGCGCTGCCGCCGGCGCGGCGGGTGCCCGCGGCGGGGCGGCGATCGCTCCCCCGACTTCGCCCATCAAGCGCGGCCCGCCGAACTGCAGTCCGCACTGCGGGCAGAAGTTCGCCTCGCTCGAGTGCAGCGCGCCGCAGCGCGCGCACGACGAGATCCCGGGCTCGCGCAGCTCGTGGAAGGGGCGTCGGTCGTCGAGGATGCGCTCGAGCGCGCGCAGCTCCTGGTCCACGGCGAGCAGCGCGTCGAGCTTGGCGTCCAGCAGGTCGGGCCGGCTGCGCTCGAAGCGGCGCATGTCGAAGATCAGCCCGCCGATGTCACGGAAGCCCAGCTCGCGGGCGCGGCGCAGGAAGCGCAGGCGGCGGCGCAGCCGCCCGCGGTCCTTGAAGCTCGGCGGGAGCGGCTCGGCGAAGACCTGCGCGGTCTCCTGTGTCGCGTCGCCCGCCGGCGCGGGCTGCGGCGGGCGTTTCCACGGCGGCCAGTGCGTGAGCCTGCCCGGCAGCCGGAACGACGGAATCCGCCTGTAGCCCGGCAGGCGATGCCCGCGAGGGCGCCCGCGGAACAGACTGGCGACGCCTCGGCGGGGCGGCTGGCCCGGCTCGCGGCGCCTGAAGATGCGCTTCATCAGGCCGGTCATGACGTGGAGACGCCGGGCGACAGCTCAGTCGGCGCCTCGGCGCGCGAGTATAACGGCGGGGCGGGACCCTCCGAGTCAAGCCAGCGCCACGCCGCGGCGACGCGCACCGCCATGGCGTCGGCCGAGAACTCGAGCGCGCGCGCCCGTCCGGCCACGCGCGGGTCGCGGTCCTCGAGGTGCGGCTCGAGCGCGGCGAGCCAGCGCGCGCGGTCCCACTCGCCGCAGTACGTGCCGTCGATGTCAGCGAGCGCCTCGGGGTGGGCGCCGACCGGACGCGCGAGCACCGGCACGTCGCAGGCCAGCGCCTCGAGACAGGCCAGGCCGAAGGTCTCCCACTCCGATGGGCAGATGACGGCGTTCGCGGCGTTGACCCACAGCGGGACGTCCTCGGGCGCGACGCGGCCGAGCGCGAGCAGCTCGGCGCCGGTTGACGCCGCGAGCTCGCGCGCGCGATCGACGCGCTTGACCTTGCGCGCCGGGTCATAGGGGAACAGCAGGTAGCGCCCGGCGGGGTCGAGCTGCAGCCGCTCGCGTGCCGTGGCGCGATCGAGCGGCCGGAAGCGCTCGACATCGATGCCGCACGGCAGGATCGCCACGCGGCGGCGGGTCCCGGCGCCCGGCACGTCGGCCGCGAACGCCGCCGTCGGCGTCGCGACGAGGTCCATCCGGCCCAGCACCGCGCTCGTCACCGGGCGCGAGCGGGGGTGGTAGAGGTCGTTGCCGTGCAGCGTCACGACGCGGTGCCGCGCGCCGACGGCGAGCGCCGGCCACGCCGTCAGACCGAAATGCGCATGGACGACGTCGAACGTCTCGCGCGCGTAGCGGCGCCTGAGGTCGCGGGCCGCCCGGGCGTAGCGGCGGGCGCCGCCGGGCGCGAAGGCGTGGACCTGCACATCGAGGCCATCGATGCGCTGCAGCGCCTGGACCTGGTCGCGAACGAAGCTGCCGAGCGCCGGTCGCGCGGGTGAGGGGTACATGTTCGTCACGACGAGTGCGCGCATCCGAGGTTGCGGCCCAGGTTCACACACTCGGCACAGGATCGCCGCAAAGTTGCCACACCCACGTGTGGAGTCGTCACGTCGCGCCGCCCAGCATCGGGGTCACACCGACCGCCACCACTGGGAGGCCACAGATGCCGTATCGCATGATGGGCTGGATCCACGCAACCGTGTTGCGGGCGCGCAGCGACCAGCGCGGGCAGGGGACCGTCGAGTACGTGGGCCTCATGCTCCTGCTCGCGACGCTGCTGACCGGCGTCGTCGTCGCCGCCGGCAAGCTCAAGGACGCCGGGCTGGCGAAGGCGATCGCAAAGGAGCTCAAGGAGACGATCGAGTCGGTCGGCAACAGCAAATAGCCGGGGAGGGATCGGATGACCCCGCGGCCCCACGGGGCGCGTCTGGGATCATGGGCGCCCCGTGGTTCCTGCCCCGCAGCGCACCGCCCCAATCGGCGTCTTCGACTCCGGTGTGGGCGGGCTCACCGTCCTGCACGAGCTGCTCGTCTCGCTGCCCCAGGAGGACTTCCTGTACTTGGGCGACTCGGCGCGCTTCCCGTACGGCGACCGGACGCCCGCCGAGCTGCAGGCCTTCAGCTGCCAGATCGCCGACGTCCTGCTCGAGCGCGGGGCGAAGCTCATCGTCGTCGCGTGCAACTCGGCGACGTCGAGCGCGCTCGAGGCGCTGCAGGCGCACGTCGCCGCCAGCGCCCATGCGGTGGATGTCATCGGCGTCGTCGGCCCGGAGTCGAACCTCGCCGTCGCGCAGACGCGCAAGGGTCGGATCGGCCTCCTCGCGACGGACGCGACGGTCGCGTCGGGCGCCTACGAGCGCGCGGTGCTCACCGCGGATCCACTCGTGCGCCTGGAGAGCGTCGCCTGCCCGCAGCTCGCGCAGATGAGCCAGACCGGTGCGGCGATCACCGAGCGCGACGTCGACATCGTGCGCGGCTACTGCGCTCCGCTGCGCGCGGCGGACGTCGACACGGTCATCCTCGGCTGCACCCATTACCCGATGGTGCGCGCGCTCCTGCAGCGCCTCCTCGGGCCGGCCGTCGCGCTCATCACGTCCGGCGATGCCGTCTCGCGGCGCGTCGAGCAGGCGCTGGCGGTGCGCGATCTCGCCAGCTCGAACGACGGGGAGGGCAGCTACCGCTTCCTCTGCACGGCGGGCGCGGACGACTTCGCGCGGATCGGCTCGCGCTTCCTCCAGCTGCCGATGGGCACGGTCGAGCACATCGACCTGCCGCGCGTTGGGGTGCTCGCATGAGCGCGTCGCGGCGCTCGTACGACCGCGCGCCGGACGAGCTGCGCCCGACGACGATCGAGCCGCACTTCGTCAAGCCGGCGACCGGATCGGCGCTCATCACGCAGGGCGAGACGCGCGTCATCTGCACGGCATCGGTGGAGGAGACCGTGCCGCGCTGGATGTCGGGGCAGGGGCGCGGCTGGACGACCGCCGAGTACGGGATGCTGCCCGCGTCGACCGGTCAGCGCAAGCAGCGCGACTCGACGCGCGGCCGCGTCGACGGGCGGACCGTCGAGATCCAGCGCCTCATCGGCCGCTCGCTGCGCGGCGTCGTCGACTTCGAGGCGCTCGGCGAGCGCACGATCTTCCTCGACTGCGATGTGCTGACCGCCGACGGCGGCACCCGCTGCGCGTCGATCACCGGCGCCTACGTCGCGCTCGATCTCGCCTGCCGGCGGCTCGTCGACGATGGCAAGCTCGAGCGGTCGCCGCTGACCGGCAGCGTCGCCGCGGTCTCGTGCGGCATGGTCGACGGGGTCGCGCTGCTCGACCTCGACTACTCGGAGGACTCGACTGCGGAGGTCGACGCCAATGTCGTCATGACCGGCGAGGGCGGCCTGATCGAGGTGCAGGCGACGGCCGAGCGCACGCCGCTGTCGCGCGCCCATCTCGACGAGCTGCTGGCGCTGGCCGCGGGAGGGATCGAGGAGCTGCGCGCCGAGCAGGCGCGGGCTGTCTCGTGAAGCTCGTCCTCGCCAGCCGCAACCCGCACAAGGCACGCGAGTTCGCCCAGCTGCTCGCGCCGCACGAGGTTGTGCCGCTCCCTGACGACGTCACGCTGCCGCCCGAGATCGGCGAGACGTTCGCCCACAACGCGCTCGACAAGGCGCGCGCCGCGGTTCGCGCGACCGCGCTGCCGGCGATCGCCGACGACTCGGGCATCGAGGCGGCGGCCCTCAACGGCGCTCCGGGCGTGTGGTC